>NZ_JAPNUG010000025.1:0-77993 GCF_036631435.1 Ralstonia sp. 1B3
GGCTCATGCGGCGAGCGGGCGATGAGGCTTTCGAGGATCGTGTTCAGGTTGCGGATGGGGATGCCTTCGTCCAGCAGGCGGCGCAGGACGTCGGTCACGCGCTGCAGCGGCACGAGGCGCGTCAGTTCGCCGACCAGCTCGGCGCGGTCGCGGCGCACGAGCTGCAGCATGTTCTGCACTTCCTGAATGCCGACCATCTGGGCAGCGTGGCGGCGGATCACGGCTTCCACGTGCCGCGCCACAACCTGCTCGGGCTCGAGCGCCTGGCCCCATGCAGCCTTGGCGGTCTCATCGGCCTGCGGTGCCGGCATCGTCATCCACCACGCGTGGGTGAATGGACCGAACGCTGCGGTGCTTTCTGCGTCCACGCCGGCGGGCGGTGCGGCCTCCGTCCAGAGGCGATGCGCGACCTGCAGCGTGCCGTCTGAAGCAAACACGTCCTGCACGTAGATGCGGTAGTGATTGGGGAGCGTCTGCGCGCTGTAGGTCAGGTGCACGCGCGGAAATACCAGGCCGATGTCGTCTTCCACGGCCGCCTTGAGCGGGCCAGTGCGTTTTGCAGCGGCACCAGCTTGATGTCCTTGCGCAGGTTCTCGGCAAGGCGCACGGCCACCGGCGCGGCAATGCCCGCCGCCGCAGACACTTCTTCGGGGCGGCCCGGCTGCGCGCCGAGCGCCTTCGGCGCCGACCGACAGCAGATTCAGGATCGGCGGCGCCTGGCGCTCGCGCAGGAAGTGGATCGCGCTTGCGCCTGCCAGCAAGGCCAGCGACAGGAATGCCCACTTCGGCATGCCCGGCACCAGCACAAACGCAAACAGCACCAGGGCGCCCATTAGCAGGCCGCGCGGGTGTGCGGCGATCTGCGCACCGATCAACTGACCGAGGTGGCGGTCGTTCATCTCGCGCGACGACACGCGCGTGGTGACCACCCCCGCCGCAATCGACACCATCAGCGAGGGAATCTGCGAGGCCATGCCGTCGCCGACGGTGAGCACGGCATAGCGGTGCAGCGCATCGGCCACCGACATGTCGTGCATGAGCGCGCCCACCGCAATGCCGGCCAGGATGTTGATCACGGCGATGAGGATGCCCGCAATGGCATCACCCTTGACGAACTTCATCGCGCCGTCCATGGCGCCGTGCAATTGCGATTCCTGTTCGAGCAGCTCGCGGCGGTGCTTGGCCTGATCCGACGTGATGATGCCGGCGCGCAGGTCGGCGTCGATGCTCATCTGCTTGCCGGGCATGGCATCGAGCGTGAAGCGCGCGCCCACCTCCGCCACACGTTCCGAACCCTTGGCAATGACGACAAACTGCACGATGGCGATGACGGTAAACACCACGCCACCCACCACAACGTTGCCGCCCACCACCAGCTTGCCGAACGTGTCGATCACGTGGCCGGCGTTGGCCTGCAGCAGGATCAGCTTGCACGAGGCGATGTTCAGCGAGAGCCGGAACAGCGTCGGGAACAGCAGCAGCGACGGAAACGAAGAGAACGCCAGCGCCGAGGGCAGGTAGATCGAGATCGTCAGCAGGATCACGCTCGCCGCCAGGTTCAGCGAGATCAGCCCGTCGAGCACGACCGTGGGCAGCGGCAACACGAACAGCGCCACCACAGACCCGATGAAGAGCGCGATGAGCAGGTCATAGCGCAGCAGGCCGCTGGCAAACGCGGCATGGCTCGGATCGTTACGCAGTTTGGCGAGGGCTTCCTGCGCGTTGGGGATGCTGGGCATGGCCTTCCTTACCTTCCTGATTGGAACGTCGACCGTGGCGCGACGTGGCAGCAACACCCTGAAGAACGCTGCTCCGCACATGCAGTGCAGGCGTGCCTCAAGGCGAGCCCAGTGTAAGAGCGGCACTTCGCGCCGCCGCGTCCGAACTCACGTAATGGCAGATGAGCAGGTTTGCGGCGGTTACGAGAACGAGTAGCGGGCGTGGGGGGCATCGGCACTACAGTGGCTCCGTTTTCCAGCCACCCTCCCAACGAGCCGCGAGCCGCGAAAAGAACGTGAAGCGAGAGATGCCCGTGTCGGTCACTGACCTCGCGCAGGCCGAAGGACTCCTGCACCTGGACAGCGGCGTAGCGCGGGCCCAGTCGTGGGCGTACGTGCAGGCGCATGGCGACGTGTTGGTGCCACCCGTGCAGGTGGGGGCCGAGCGTTGGCGGTTGCGGTGGACGCCGCTGGGCGCGGATGCGGCAACGCAGCCGGATGCGCCGCTGCCGGGTTGGCATGCATTGCGTTTTGCGGTGGGCAAACATGAAGGCTGGCTGCTGGCGGACGTGGCATTGGCCACGCGCCTGGCCGATGACGGCGTGCAGCCCGACGTGCCGCATGCAATCTTCTGCGCGCTGGCGGCCGATGCGCTGGGCAACGTGTCGCGCGCGGTGGAGACGCAGTTGCGCCAGCCGGTGCGCTGGCAGCCCGACGTCAGCATGCGCCCGACTACTGCATGGCTCATGCAGCATGCCGTGGGCTTTGCCGTCGGCACTGACGACGGCGCCACACGCGGCAGCGGTGCCATCGCCATGGACGACCTTGCCGGTTGGCAGCGTTGGCAGCAGGCATTGGAAGAGGTGAACGGCGCAGAGGCGCACCGCGACGCGCCTGCGAACGCTGCGAACCGCGCCCCGCAATGGATGGAACGCCTGGCGATCGGTGTGCGTTTCTCGATCGGGCAGACGCAGCTGCGCGCCTCCGAACTGCGTGGCGTGGCCAAGGGCGACATCATCGCCATCGAGAAATGGACTTCGCGCGGTGCAGCGCTGGAGTGCGTCGGCACGGTGCCGGGCATTCCCACGCTGGGCATCGCCGCGCATGCCCTCGGCAAACAAATCATGGTGGACGCCGTCCGCCACACGGAGCGCGACATGCCCGATGAGAGGAACCCCGCCAAACCGGTGCAGGCCAAGGGCTTGCCCGGTGCGGCCACAGCAGGCGCCCCGGTGGCCTCGTTTGACGACATCGAAGTGTTGACCACGTTCGAGCTGGCCGAGCAGGCGTTGCCGTTGCACGTGCTGCGCAATCTGGCGCCCGGGCAGGTCATCGAGCTGGAGCAGCCGTTGAACCACACGACCGTGCAGATCCGCGCCAACGGCACCCTGGTGGGCAGCGGCCAGCTGGTAGCCGTCGGCAACCGGCTCGCCGTGCGCGTCGCCGCCTTCGTGCACGACACGCCCGACCATGCCTAGCCTGCCGAATCCCGTACCGATGATCGCGATGATCGTCGCGATCGGGCTGATCCCGTTCGCGGCGCTCATGGTGACGTGCTACACCAAGCTGGTGATCGTCTTCGGGCTCACGCGCAATGCGCTCGGCATCCAGCAGGTACCGCCTAATCTGGTGCTCAACGGCATTGCGCTGATCCTGACGCTGTTCATCATGGCCCCGGTGGGCGGCGACATGGTCAACAACCTCAAGGGCCGCAACTTCAATTCCGGCGCGCAGTTCAGCGTGGATGACGTGATGGCCATCGTGGACGCCGGCGTGCCGCCCATCAAGGCGTTCCTGCAGAAGCACACGCAGGAGCGCGAGCGCAATTTCTTCCTGAAATCCGCCACCAACATCTGGCCCAGCGGGCGCGCCCAGAACCTGCAGGCCGATGACCTGACGGTGCTGGTGCCGAGCTTTACGCTCACCGAACTCACCAAGGCGTTCCAGATCGGCTTTGTCGTCTACATCGTCTTTGTCATCGTCGATCTGCTGGTGGCCAACGTGCTGCTGGCGCTGGGCATGCAGATGATCTCGCCGACGACGATTTCGGTGCCGTTCAAGCTGCTGCTGTTTGTCATGCTGGACGGCTGGGCCGTGCTGATCCACGGGCTGGTGCTGTCGTACCACTGAACCGTCAACACGGAAGGGGCGGCCATGCGGATTCGTGTCTTTTGCGGCTTGCTGATGTCCGTGGTGGCGTTTGCCGCCGGCCCGGCACATGCGGGCCCCGCGCTTTCCGCCGCGGAGTTTGCACAGGTGGCACAGCAGTGCGCACCGCGCGTGGATGTGATGACGCTGGCGGCGCTCGTGCGAACCGAGTCCGGCTACAACCCCTACGCGATCGGCGTGGTGGGCGCGCGGCTCGCGCGGCAACCGGTGTCGATGGAAGAAGCGCAGGCGACCATTCAGATGCTTGAGCAGCGCGGCTACGACTTCAGCCTGGGCCTTGCGCAGATCAACCGGCGCAACCTTGCCCGCCTGGGCGAGACCACCGCCACGGTGCTCGACCCGTGCCGGAATCTGGCCGCCAGCCAGCGCATCCTGGGCGAGTGCTTCACGCGGGCCACGCGCAGCACGGCCATCGAACAGCAAGCCTTGCGGCATGCGCTGTCCTGCTACTACTCGGGAGGCTTCAGCGTAGGGTACCGAGAAGGCTACGTGAGCCGCGTGGTGGCCAACGCGCAAGCGGGCGTGCCGCCGATCGACGTTGCCCCCGCACGCGCGCAACCGATCCCGCTGGCGGAGCCGTCGCGGCGCGTGCAGGCCGCTGCAGCGCCCATGCCAGCGCACACACCGTCGCCGTTGTCCCCACGCCCGATGACATCGTCTGCGGGGTGCCCGGCCGGCCGGCAGGTCATGCTGGTCAGTTGCGGCCGTGGGACTTGCGTGCGCTGCCTTGGGCACTGAGCGGAACATCGGACCGCACGCGTCCGATCTCGTTCTCATTCGGCAATGGACAGCGGCATAGGCAACCACAAGACTACGCAGAGCCATTGCGGTTTTTCCGGGAACCCACCATGACGAGTGCCAGCGACAACGCCGGAGCTTCCTACTTCACGCCCCAGTCGGCCACCGCCGGGCTGCATGATGCCGTGCACATGCGCACGCTGGGCGGCGTTCTGTTGTTCGACGACCAGAAGATCATCACGCGCCAGCCGCCGCACACGCTGGCCGTCCATGCGCCGCAGCTCGCCGCGCAGCTGGCCGCCAGCATGCAGCCGTATCAGCGCCGCCAGAAGGTGCAGGAGGTGCTGACCAGCATCGGCTTCGACAGCTTCGAGTACAGCGTCGCGCGCATGATTTCCGGCACGGTGGAAGTGCTCTCCAGCCTCACCACGTACGGCAAGCCTGACTGGATCCATCGCTATTTCTCGCAGCGTTATCACGAGATCGATCCGTGCCTCAAGCGGTGCCTGGCCAGCGGCACACCGCTGGTGTGGGATGCCGATGACCTTGCTGCGTGGACGGATCGCACCCCGGGCCTCGCGCGCATGCAGGCGTATCTGCTGGACTGCGCGGCCTTTGGCGTGTCCAGCGGCGTGACGTATTGCTGGCCGGCCCCGGAGGGGCGGGCGCGTGTGGTGGTGCGCTTTCATTCCAGCAACCGCAACCGGCGCTGGATTTCTGACGCCGTGATCGGGCAGGCGCTGGCACTCGGCATGGCCGTCCATGAGTATCTGACCGCCTACGAGCTGGTGCCGTCCCGTCCGCTGCCCGGCGATCCGCATCTCTCGCCGGTGCAGCAGCGCATCCTGGATTGCCTCATCAAGGGGATGACCGATCGCGAGATCGCCCAGCTGCTCGAACTCACCACGCACAACGTCGACTACCACCTGCGCCGCCTGCGCGCCTTGTTTGGCGTGACCACGCGCGTGCAACTGGTGAAGGCCGCCTGCTACGGATAGCGGGCACGGACAAGGTGCCGGCTCAGGCCAGCATGGAGTGCAGGAAGTTCAGGTGATCGTCGGGAAGCACGTTGCTTCCGCATGGCGTGTTCGAAGGAAGCTCGATACGGGCGGGCGCCGGCGGCACGGGCGTGCCCGTGTCCGTCAGCACACCGAGGCCCGGCACGGACAAGAGCTTCGACTGCGAGGCCGGTGCGCCGGGGCTGTGTGCCGCTCAGGGCTGACACCACGGCACTCACGACCGGATGGCAATCGACCTTCGGGTACACGAGGGCGGTGTGGATCTGCGGCGCGTCCCACGCCAGTTGCACGCGCACCAGGTCGGGCGGCAGGGCGGTGTGTGCCTGGCCCACCTGCAGTGTCACCGCGATGCCGCTGGCAGCCAGGTCGCTGGCGCCGGCAGCGTCGGGCGTGATCAACAGCGGCCCCGGCGTGGCGCCATGCCGCCCGCACCAGTGAGTCAGTGCACCGAACAGGCCATCCTGCAACGCGGTGTCCAGCGCAATGGGCACGTTGTCCAGCTGCCAGGCGTCCACCACGTTCTGGCGGGCCAGCCAATGGTTGATCGAGACCACCAGCGTCACGCGCTCATAGGCGACCGACACCTGGTCCAGACCGTCATGCACGGGGACGTAGCCCGCGATCAGGCCGGCGTGCAACACGCCGCGCATGACGTTGGCGACGATACGCTCCGGGGCCATCACGAGCATGTCGGCACGCATGCCGGGGGCCGTTGTCGACAGGGCCCTCACCACGCGCTGCAGTGCCGCGGGCATGCCCGGCATGAGCGACGACTGCGTATAGGCGAATGTCAGCGCCGTGCGGGCTTCGACTTGCGGGTCGGCCTGGGCCTGGCTGGTGTCGGGCTGGACGATGCGCCGTGCCAGCGTATCGGCCTGCTGAAGCAGGGCCCGGGCCTCGGTGAGCAGCCTGCGCCCCGCCTCCGTCAGCTTGAGGCGCTTGCGCTCGCGCTCGAACAGCACCACACCCAGCGCTTCCTCCAGGCGGATGATCTGCCGGCTCAGCGGTGAGGCTGAAATATGCAGGCGTTCAGACGCTTGAGCGATGTTCTCGGTCGTGGCAACCGTGACGAAATAGCGAAGCTGTCGCAGATCCATGCGCGTACACATCGTGAAAACAGAGGCGGTGATCCGCCTCGCTAGGGTATGTCTTCAAGACTTGGGCAGTTGTCCGGCTTTTCGTAGGGCGCCGCTGCTCAAGGGCCTGCGAAAACGATAGCGCGTTGCCTGATGAGGCGTGCGCGCTTTCTTGCGACGATTGTCGGGTTCCTGCCATTGGGCATGGCAAAAGCGTGGGCATGGGTTTGCGGCGCAATAGCTAAAACCGTAGTCCTTATGCTGAAAAGGCATGGGCGCCGGGGCTTACGTCATATGAGGGGCGGCTTTGCCGGCGTGAAAGTGCGCGACGCGCGCTTCCCCGGCAGGCTCCCTGGCACGCTACGCCAGCCCTCCCGGGCCTACGGTGCGTGACGCATCGTTTGACAACAGCCGGACTAGCCGCACGATTTCTCGGAGGCACCGTGCGTGCGGGCCGCTGCCAGAATCGACGGATCGCTTTTCTTGCTGGTCAGGAGCCCGTCATGCAACGCGACGCTTCGAGCAAACCGCGCCGGAAGGCGTATATCGCCTTCATTGTGGTTGGCGGCGCTTTCCTGGTGGGCGTCGTCATCTGCTGGGCCATTGCGCTCCATATCCTGCGCACTCAAGTACGCGCATCGACGCCGCTGATGGCGGTGGTGGGCATGGGCTGGGCGGTGCTCACCATGACGCTGTCGATGGTGCTGACGATGCTCGGAGCGCGGGTGCGTGCGGCACGGCTGGGCGCGCGGCGCGGGCACGTCGTGATCAGCGGGTACGACCCCGCATTGGCGCGGGACCGACTGATCGTGGAAGGCGAGGGCGTCGAGGCTGTCGGCGAGACTGATGTCGAAATCACCACAGTGCTGCCGTCCATCGTCACAGCCATCAGCACGCTCATGCTCGCGGTGGTCACCATCGGCTTGTTCTGGGTCGGCCGCACGACGCCCATGGGCGTGTTCATCGGCGGCCTGCTTTGCTACTTCATGTCGAACTGGGTGTACCGCATGTGGCCGCGCCGAAAGGCCGATGGCGGCACCGCAGCGTCGTCAGGTCATCAGTAATCGATGCGCGCCTGGCCGCCGTCCAGTTCCGGGTGGGCGGCCAGGATGGCGCGCGCATCGCCCATCGGCTTGCGCTTCGTGAGCGTGCTGGTGAGCGTGATGCGATAGATCTGCCCCGGCGCCACGGTGCTCAGGTCCTGCGCGGGCTCGTAGCGGACCACGCGGCCGTGACGGCCCACATAGACCTTGTCCGGCGTGTAGTAGCGATAGCCATGCGCCGCTGCATCCCATGCGCACCACACGGATTCGTAAGGCGTGTGCCGGGTGGTGCGGTGGTAAGGGAGGATTTCGATGCAGGAGCCAAGAGGAACCCACCAAAAGGGGAGACGTTGTGCTGGCTTCCGGTTTTCGCGTCAATCCCTGCATCTCTTATCGTCGGACTTATCAGCGCGACCACCGCAACGAAGGATCGCTGATAAGCGCTTCCAGTCCACTGCTCGAATAAATATCCGCTTGCAGCATTGCCTCGCCAGTTGGGTTAGTCACGCCTCCCAACACCTGTTGGATTGTGGTCACAGCGTTGGATGGGTCCATCACGCTCTTGTGTGCCGCCTCAACGTCATTCAGGGCCGCCAGAGCGTTGTCACGCAGGCCCGCCAGATTCGGCGTATGCGTGATCGCCACATCGATCACGCCTTGGCGCTGCACTTGAGTAGCGTCCCGCATGAGCGGCTCCAACTGATTCAACTGATTGAATCCCCACGTCATGTGCTGCGTGGCCTGCGTTTGCAAGGCACCGCCGAGGTTCTGCATGTTGCCGGCGGCAGCGCCATCCTGCTGGAGCGTTTGCCGGGTGGTCTTCAGCACGTCAAGGTCATGCGTCAGGTTGATCAGCGCGGCGTTGTTCTCCGGACTGCCGGGCAGATGTTGCGCGACTGCCTGCATGTCGTGTCGGGTCTGGTCCAGCAGCGGCGCAACCGTGTTGTGCGCATAGCTGTCGGTGTCCATCACCGTGTAGGGGCTGCTGTTCTGTGCGCCGACGATGTTCCTGACGTCGTCCGCACGGTGGGTCTCGACTTGGAAGTCGGCCAGGAAATCTGCCGGCTTGCCGTCCGCCATGTAGTTCCGGACACTCGTCTTGATGGCTTCACTGCCGCTGTTGGCCTCTGCGTTGACCACGTCCTGGAACTGCTGCGTCTGCGAGCGGACCTCGCGCAGCATGTCGGTGTCGAGCTTGCCGGCACGCGCCTGGGCGACCAGCGTGCGGCACGCATCCTCAGCGGCGCTGACCTCTTGGCGCTCACGGTTGACGGCCTCCATGGCCGCGCTGGCGCCAGGCTCGGACGTCTTCGTGGCGAGCAGGTTTGCGGTCGTGAGCACTTGCGAGGGCCCGCCGTTCAGCGGATGCGAGGCGTTGAAGGTCCTCAGCGTGTTCAGCGCGGCCGTGGTTTCCGGCGCCGGCGCGTGCGCTTTCCAGTAGCCGATGCTGGCTCCGTCGATCATCGTCATGATGGGCTCGTGTAGAAAAATGACCGACCCAGTCTAGTCACGCTCCGGCGGCAGCAGGCCTACGAACATTCCGAGCCCGCGCAGCTGGATACGTCGCGCGGCTGACCGGCTTGCTTTTTGTTTTAGGGCCGAGCAGCGTTGGATGGTGTCCGAAGCGCACACGCGTTTCAGAACGCAAAATATGTACACAAAAAACGTATGTAATTGTTGACAGAAAAAGGGCAGCCCTCCAAGATTCCGGCAAATACGCGGCATCACGCCGCATGAATGCTGGCGAATGGAACCCGCCCCATCCGCCTAAAGCACGCTCCCGGCATTGACACGGGGGCGGCCCCAGGAGACAGACAATGCGCCAATCCCCCGGCCAACCCTCGCCCTCTTCGTCGACAATCACCGGCGCCGTTGCAGATCCCGTCAACGAATTTCTGCCCCTGCCGCGCCTGTTCGCGCTTGGCCTGCAGCACCTGCTGGTCATGTACGCCGGGGCGATCGCCGTGCCGCTGATTGTCGGCAATGCGCTTGGCCTGTCGAAGAGCGATCTCTCGTATCTCGTCAATTGCGACCTGTTTGCGGCGGGGATCGGCACGCTCATCCAATCGCTCGGTTTTCTGATCTTCGGCATCCGCCTGCCGGTCATGATGGGCGTCACGTTTGCGGCGGTCGCGCCCATGATCGCCATCGGTGTCGAGCCCGGCATGGGGCTGCCCGGCATCTTCGGGGCGTCAATCGTTTCAGGCGTGTTCGGCATTGCCGTTGCACCGCTGATGGGGCGGCTGCTCGGCCTGTTCCCGCGCGTGGTGACGGGCACGGTCATCATGCTGATCGGTTTTTCGCTGCTGAGCGTGGGGATCAACTGGGCCGCGGGCGGCCAGCAGACGATTCCGCAGGTGGTGGATGGGGTGACGCATGGTGCCGAACCCGGCGTTTGGCGATCCGTTCGGCTTGGCCATTGCCGCGCTCGTGCTGGTGACGATCCTGCTGCTGACCAAGTTCGGCAACGCCCTGCTGTGCAACATCGCCGTGCTGCTGGGCATCGTGACGGGCACGCTGGTGGCGGCGGCGTTCGGCAAGGTGTCGCTGGCCGACGCCAGCGCCGCGCCGCTGATGACGCTGGTGACGCCGTTCTACTTCGGCATGCCGAAGTTCGAGCTGTCGGCCATCATCTCGATGTGCATCGTGATCGTGATCACGCTGGTGGAGTCGACCGGCATGTTCCTCGCGCTGGCGCACGTGGTCGGCAAGCCGATCTCGCGCAATGAACTGACCAACGGCCTGCGTGCCGATGGTCTGGCGACGGTGGTGGCGGGGGTGTTCAACACGTTCCCGCATACGTCGTTCTCGCAGAACATCGGGCTGGTGTCGATCACGGGCGTGCGCTCGCGCTATGTGGCGGCGGCCGGCGGGGTGCTGCTGATCGTGCTGGGGCTGTTTCCGAAGCTGTCGTACGTGGTGGCATCGGTGCCGCAATACGTGCTCGGCGGGGCGGGCATCGTGATGTTCGGCATGGTGGCCGCAGCCGGCATCCGCATGCTGGGCATGGTCGATTTCCAGCAGCAGCGCCACAACCTGCTGATCATCGCGGTGTCGGTCGGCTTCGGCATGATGCCGACGCTGGCGCCGGCCTTCTTCCATCACTTCCCGGACTGGACGCGCCCCATCACCCACAGCGGCATCGTGATGGGCACGCTGGTGGCCGTGGTGTTGAACGCCTGGTTCAACGGCATCCGCGGCTCGCACGAAGTCATGCACGGTGCGGCCGCAGCCGCGCATTGACCTTCCAACGCGCGTGCTTCTGCGCGGTTCAGGTCTCTGCGGCAACCGAGACGCGGTATGCGGTGTGCTGCCGATAGACCTGGCCCGGGCGCAGCATGACTGCTTCCGCATCGGGCATGTTGACCTGGTTCGGGAACGCACTCGCTTCCAAACATAAGCCACTGCGTTGCGCGTGCGTGCCCGACAGCATGTGCCCCGAATAGAACTGAAGCCCGCGCTGATCGGTCAGCACCGTCAACTCGCGGCCGCTGCCTGGGTCATACAGCCGCGCGACCGGGCGCACATGCGGGCGATCGTCCGGCGCCGTATTGCGCAGCACGAAGCAGTGGTCGAACCCGCCGGCCTGCGCCAACTGCGCGTTGGGCCAGTCCAGCCGCACGCCAATGGGCGCCCCTTGCCGAAAATCGAATGGCGTGCCCGCGACACTCATTGCTCGCGTCGGAATCAGCTTGGCATCGACTTCCAGATAGGCATCGGCATCGATCGAGAGGATGTGGCCCCTGATGTCGGTGCCGGGTTTGCCGCTCAGGTTGAAATATCCGTGGCTGGTCAGGTTGATTGGCGTGGGCGCATCGGCGCGGGCTTCGTAGTCGATCGACAGCGTGCCGTCGTCGTCCAGCGCATAGCGGACCTGCACGGCGACATTGCCGGGGAATCCGGCATCGCCTTCCGGAGATGCGAGCCGCATGACCAGTGCGCCGTCCTGATCCTCGGCGTCCCATAGCGCCCGATGAAAACCGCTCGCGCCGCCGTGCAGCAGATTGCCGCCCTCATTGCGGTCGAGCGCGTAGTCGATGCCGTCGAGCGTAAAGCGCGCGCCTGCGATCCGGTTGGCCCAGCGTCCGATCAAGCCCCCCAGAAAGCCGCCCGATTCAAGGTAGGCAGCAGGCGTCGCATGGTTGAGCAGAATCTCGCCCAGGCGCCCGCTGCGGTCCGGCGCTTGCCAGGAGACGAGCGTCGCGCCCAGATCGCTGATCGAAACGCGCATGCCCAAGGCATTGCGCAGCGTGAACAGCCGAACCGGCTCGCCGTCCGGCAAGTGCCCCCACGTTGCTGACGAGATGGCGCCGTCGAGCGGCGCGTGTGCGGAGAGCGCGGGCGCGATGCTCATGATTGGCTCTCCGTGGTGGCGCGTTCCTGGTATTCGCGCGGCGTGCAATCCAGCTCGCGGCGGAATACGGCGTGCATGTATTGCGGGAGGTAAAGCCGCAGCGCACCGCCACCTCGGCGGTGGCGACATCACGGCTGGCCAGCATGTGCTTGGCCGCGTCGAGCTTATGGCGAAGGATTTCCTGGTGCACGGTGCAATTCAATTCACGACGAAAATGTTCTTCGAGCGATGACCGCGAGATACCGACGTAGTCCGCGACCTGCTCGGTCTTGATTCCCTGGCAGGCGTACTGCCGGATGAAGTGCCGCGCCCGCATGACATACGGGCTGGCAAGCGGCTGATGCCGGGACGACGCCAGCACGTTGATGCCAACGGGCGGCACGAGAATCTGCCGGCCTGCCAGGCGCGCGCCGCCCAGCATCTGGTGCAGCAGATGGGCGGCGGTGCGCCCCATCTCCACGGTGCCCTGAATGACCGACGACAGCGGGATCCGGCTCAGCGTGCGCGTGAGCGGATCGTTGTCGATGCCGATGATGGCGATCTCTTCCGGCACGGCGAACCCTGCCGTCATGCAGGCTTGCAGCAGATGCCGCGCCCGCGCATCCGTCACGGCGATGATGCCGATGGGCTTGGGCAAGCCGCGCAGCCATTCGATCAACTGGCTGATCGCCTGATGCCAGGTCGGTGCGCTGGTCGACAGGCCCCGGTAAATCTCCTGGTCAACGGGCGCGGCGGGATTGTCCTGCCGGCGCAAGCGCGTAAAAGCCAGTTCGCGCTGCTGTGCCCAGCGGTTTTCCGGCGCCTGGGGCAGGCTGTACAGCGCAAAGTGCTGCAGGCCGGCTTCGATGAGGTGCCGGTAGGCCAGCGCGACCAGCTTGCCGTTGTCCGTGGCGACATAAGGCTCCTTTGCCGGGTAGTGCGCCGGGTCTTCATACGAGGAGCCGACGGCCACCACGGGCAGGGGGCAGCCGCGTAATGCTTCGGCGACGGCGGGGTCGTCGAAATCCGCAATGATGCCGTCGCCGTCAAAGCGCTCGATGCCGGGCAGCCGGCAGCGGAAATCCTCTTCCAGAAACAGGTCCCACGTCACGCGGGTGGAGCGCATGTAGTCGCCAATGCCCGCGATGATCTCGCGGTCGTACACCTTGTTGGCGTTGAACAGCAGCGCAATGCGATGAATCCGCGCGTGCTGCGATGGATCGGGCAGTTGACGATGCATGGTGGCTCAGGGGGCGCTCGCGGTGGCAGGGGTTTGCCAGACGGCAGCAGCGCTGGGGCGTGCCGCTCGCCCGCACATTCTATGAGCTGCGTGCGGCGCTGTCAGACGATGCCCGCCGGGTGGCAAGAAATGTTAGGGCGGTTGGGCAATTTCGTAATTGCCGGTGCTGAGCGGGCGCATGCACCATGCGACAGCCGTGGAGCCGGGCGAGATCACTATTGCGGCGCACCACGCGTTCCGTCGGCCTAGGGGTATCCACCAACAAAAGAAGATGGAGTGAGACATGAAATCGAACCAACGCCGTAGTGTTCTGAGGGCCGCGTTTTGCGGTGCAATGCTCGCCAGCCTGTCGATGGCCGCGCCGCTGGCGCACGCGAGCAAGGCGCATCCGGAAATTGGCTTCTGTATCGACGACCTGCGCGTGGAGCGCTGGTCGCGCGACCGCGATTACTTTGTCGCCGCCGCAGAAAAACTGGGTGCCAAGGTGTCGGTGCAATCGGCCGATGCCAGCGAGCAACGCCAGATCTCCCAGATCGAGAACCTGATCTCGCGCGGCGTCGACGTGATCGTCATCGTGCCGTTCAACTCCAAGGCGCTGACCAACGTGGTGGCCGAAGCGAAGAAGGCCGGCATCAAGGTGGTGTCGTATGACCGCCTGATTCTCGATGCCGACGTTGATGCCTACATTTCGTTCGACAACGAGAAAGTGGGCGAGCTGCAAGCGCAGGGCGTCTTCAACGTGCGCCCGAAGGGCAATTACTTCCTGCTGGGCGGCGCGCCGACGGACAACAACGCGAAGATGCTGCGGCAGGGCCAGTTGAAGGTGCTGCAGCCGGCCATCGACCGCGGCGACATCAAGGTGGTGGGCTCGCAGTGGGTGCCGGAGTGGAGTGCCTCTGCGGCGCTCGGTATCGTTGAAAACGCGCTGACCGCGAACAACAACAAGATCGATGCCGTGGTCGCCTCCAACGACGGCACGGCCGGTGGCGCAATCCAGGCGCTGGCTGCGCAGAAGCTGGCCGGCAAGGTGCCGGTGTCGGGGCAGGATGCCGACCTTGCTGCCGTCAAGCGTGTGATTGCCGGCACGCAGACGATGACGGTCTACAAGCCGCTCAAGCTGATTGCCACCGAGGCTGCGCAGCTTTCGGTGGCGCTCGCGAAGGGTGACAAGCCGAAGTACAACGCGCAGTACGACAACGGCAAGAAGAAGGTCGACACGGTGCTGCTGCAGCCCACCCAGCTCACGAAGGACAACGTCAACCTGGTGGTGAAAGACGGCTTCTACACGCAGGCGCAGATCGGCGGCCAGTAAGGTCGCGTAGTCAGGGCCGCTTTGTGCCGGCGATGAGCCAACGCTGCATCGCCGGCCGCGTTCGTACCTCAAGGACGGGGCATGTCTGAACCTCTGTTGCGGATGCGCGGCATCGTCAAGACGTTCGACGGTGTGAAGGCGCTGGACGGTATCAACCTGGCCGTGAGGCCGGGCGAGTGTGGGGCTGTGCGGCGAGAACGGCGCCGGAAAGTCGACGCTCATGAAGGTGCTTTCGGGCGTCTACCCGAGCGGCACCTGGGATGGCGAAATCCTCTGGGAGGGCAAGCCGCTCCACGCAAGCGGCATTCGCGACACCGAGCGCGCCGGCATCGTCATCATCCATCAGGAACTGATGCTGGTGCCGGAATTGTCGGTGGCCGAGAACATCTACCTCGGCAACGAAATTACGCTGCCAGGCGGTCGCATGAACTACGCGGCCATGTACCAGGGCGCAGACAAGCTGCTGCGCGACCTGAACATCCAGGGCATCAACGTGGCGCTGCCCGTGATGCACTACGGCGGCGGCCACCAGCAGCTGATTGAAATTGCCAAGGCGCTGAACAAGCGCGCCAAGCTGCTGATCCTGGATGAGCCATCGTCATCGCTCACGGCGGCGGAGACGCGCATCCTGCTCGACATCGTGCGAGACCTGAAAGCGCGCGGCATTGCATGCGTCTACATCTCGCACAAGCTCGATGAGGTGGAGGCGGTGTGCGACACGGTCACTGTCATCCGTGATGGCCGCCATGTGGCCACCGCGCCGATGGATGCGCTCACCACCGACCGCATCATCGCGCAGATGGTCGGGCGCGAAATTACGCAGCTGTTCCCACGTGAACCGCATCCCATCGGCGAGGTGGTGTTCGAGGCGCGCAATGTGACGTGCTACGACGTCAACAACCCGGCGCGCAAGCGGGTCGACGGCGTGTCCTTCGCGGTGCGCCGCGGCGAAATCCTCGGCGTGGCGGGGCTGGTCGGCGCGGGGCGCACCGAGCTGATGCAGGCCGTGTTTGGCGCGTATGAAGGTGCCAGTGAAGTGGAGCTCGTCCTTGACGGAAAGCCGTTGAAAGTCCGCGCGCCGCTTGACGCCATCCGTGCGGGCATCGCCATGGTGCCGGAAGACCGCAAACGTCACGGCATCGTCTCGCTGATGAGCGTCGGGCACAACATCACGCTGGCCGTCCTTCAGCGGTTCGCCAACTTAGGACGCATTGACGGCGCGGCCGAGCTCGACACGATCCGCAAGGAGATGCGGCGCCTTGCCGTGCGTGCCGCGCATCCGATGCTCCCGATTGCCAGCCTGTCGGGCGGCAATCAGCAGAAGGCCGTCCTCACCCGAATGTTGCTCACGGAGCCGCGCGTCCTGATTCTGGATGAGCCGACCCGTGGCGTGGACGTCGGCGCCAAGTACGAGATCTACAAGCTGATCGGTGACTTGGCTAAGCGTGGCATGGCCATCATCGTGATTTCGTCGGAGCTGCCCGAAGTGCTTGGCATTTCGGATCGCGTGCTCGTGATTGGCGAGGGCGAATTGCGCGGCGACTTCGTGAACGATGGACTGACGCAGGAACACATTCTGACCGCCGCCATTCAGCCCGTCCGGAACACACCCAGGCACGCACCCACTTTCCATCAGGCAGGTCACGCATGACTTCTCAAACCAGCCCACAAGCCGCCGGCGGGGTCGGCGATTCGCGCAATACGTTCAAGGCAAGCCAGCGCCTGAGGCAACTGTTCGCACGCTACAAGATCCTCGCGTTGCTGATCGCCGTGGCCGCGATCTGGCTGTTCTTCTCGATGCTGACCAACGGCGCGTTTACCTCGCCGCGCAATCTGTCCAATCTGCTGCGGCAGATGTCGATCACGGGAATGCTGGCCTGCGGGATGGTGTTCGTCATCATCGCGGGCGAGATCGATCTTTCGGTCGGATCGCTGCTCGGCTTGCTCGGAGGCGTGGCGGCTATTTTGGATCAAGGATTGGGTTGGCCGATCACCGCGACGGTGCCGGTGGTGCTGCTGCTCGGCGTGGCCATGGGCCTGTTCAACGGATGGTGGTCGACCTACCGGGGCGTTCCGTCATTCATTGTCGGCCTGGGCGGCATGCTGGCCTATCGCGGCATCCTGCTGGGCCTGACGCACGGCTCGACCATTGCGCCGGTGTCCGACAACTTCGTGCTGATCGGCCAGGGCTACCTGCCGCGCCGCGTGGGCGACCTGATGGCGGTGCTGATCTTCTGCCTGTTGATCTTCGTGGTGGTCCGGCAGCGGCGGGAGCATCGCCGTTATGAACTCGACGTTGCGCCGCTTTGGCAAGACGTCGCCAAGCTGATTGTGGCGGGTCTGGTCATCGTCGCGTTTGTCGCCACGCTCAACAGCTATGGCGGCATTCCGGTGCCCGTTCTGCTCGTGCTGGCGTTGCTCGGTATTTTTTCTTGGATCGCCAGCCAGACGGTGTTCGGCCGCCGTATCTATTCCGTGGGTTCAAACCTCGAGGCCACGCGCCTGTCGGGCATCAACACCGATCGCGTGAAGCTTGCCATCTTCGGGCTCATGGGCCTGATGTGTGCGTTTGCCGGCATCGTCAATACGGCGCGTCTTGCGGCGGGTTCACCGTCCGCCGGGACCATGGGCGAGCTGGATGCCATTGCGGCCTGCTTCATCGGCGGCACTTCCATGCGCGGCGGCGCAGGCACCGTGTACGGCGCGCTGGTCGGCGCGCTGGTCATGGCCAGCCTCGACAACGGCATGTCGATGCTCGACGTCGACGCCTACTGGCAGATGATCGTCAAGGGCGGGATTCTCGTGCTGGCCGTCTGGGTCGATGTCATCTCGCGCTCCGGCCGCCGCTGAGGTTGCGCTATCGGTTTTACCTCTTTTGCTGTAACTGGAATCTCCTATGTCTTATGCAATCTATCCGAGCCTCGTTAACAAGAACGTTGTGATTACCGGCGGCGGCAGCGGCATTGGCGCGGCCATCGTTGAAGGCTTCGCGAAACAGGGGGCGCGCGTGACGTTTCTGGATATCGCGCGGGCTGACTCCGAAGCGCTGGCGACATCGCTGGGCGAATGCGTGCATCCGCCGGTCTTCCGCCACTGCGACTTGCGCGATATCGACGCGCTCAACGCCACGTTCGCGGACATCGAGGCCGACACCGGCCCCATCGACGTCCTGATCAACAACGCCGCGAACGATGACCGCCATCAGATCGGAACCGTGACGCCGGCGTATTGGGACAACCGCATCGAGGTGAACCTGCGCCATCAGTTTTTCTGCGCGCAAGCCGTGCTGCCCGGCATGAAGAAGCAAGGGCACGGCGTGATCCTGAACCTCGGGTCCATCTCGTGGCACCTGGCCCAGCCGGACCTCGCCATCTACATGACGGCCAAGGCCGGCATTGAGGGCCTGACGCGTGGTCTGGCGCGCGATCTGGGCGGGTTCGGCATTCGCGTCAATTGCATCGTGCCCGGCGCGGTGCGCACGCCGCGTCAGATGGCGCTCTGGCAATCGCCCGAGAGTGAAGCCAAGCTGCTGGGCGAGCAATGTCTGCATGAACGCGTCGAGCCGGAACACGTGGCGCGCATGGCGTTGTTTCTTGCATCGGACGACGCTGCCCGCTGCACGGCGCGCGAATACTTTGTCGATGCCGGGTGGTACGGCGGATGATGGCGCCTATCAATCCGGAATGCGTCTGGCGCATCGGTGCCACGCTGGGGGAAGGCGCGGTGTGGCACGCCGCGTCGCGCTGCGTGGTCTTTGTCGATATCAAGGGCCGGCGGCTCTATCGCTATGACCCGGATACCGATGTGCGCCGCAGTTGGGTCGCGCCCGGCCAGATCGGCTTTGCGCTGCCCTGCGTTGACGGCAGCTGGGTCTGCGGCGTGCAGGGCGGTCTCTACCGGTTCGATTTCGCAAGCGCTACCTTCAGCCGCATGCTGCCCGTCGAAACCGATCGGCCGGGAAACCGCCTGAACGACGGCTATATCGATCGCACCGGGGCGCTGTGGTTCGGCTCGATGGACGATGCGGAGCGCGAGGCGAGCGGGCAGCTCTACCGCGTCGGTCGGGATGGCCGACTGAGCGTGCGCGATTCGGGCTACGTCATCACGAACGGCCCGACCGCGAGCCCGGACGGCCGCACGCTGTATCACACAGATACCTTGCAGCGCGTGGTTTACGCCTTCGACCTCGGTGACGACGGCAGCCTGGAACGCAAGCGCGTCTTCACCACAATCGAAGGCGCCGGCTACCCCGACGGCATGGCTGTCGATGAAGAAGGGTGCGTGTGGATCGCGTTGTTTGGCGGAGGCCGGATCGAGCGGTTCTCACCCGACGGCCGATGCGTCGGGCGCGTCGCCTTTCCGTGTTCCAACATCACCAAGCTCGCGTTCGGCGGCGATGATTTGCAGACCGTCTATGCAACCACCGCACGGAAGGGCCTGACGGACGAGGCGTTGCAGAAGGAGCCGCTTGCCGGCGGCTTGTTTATGTTTCGCGCGCCGGTCAAGGGGCTTCCATCCACGGAATGTGCCGTGGACGTTTCCGCAGCGAAGCCCGATCAATCCTGACGGACGAGCCCGCGTGCAGCCAGGTTGCGATACAGGGCGCGCACACCGAACGTCCACGGTGCGATCTCCGTCGACAGGCGGACCGTGTTGACCAGCGCGCCGAGGGGTGGGGCGCTGATCGTCACGCGGTCGCCGAGGTGATGCGTGCCGGCGCCCGGCGCGTCACGGTCCTTGATCGGCGAGAACATCGTGCCGAGGAACAGCATGAAGCCGTCCGGATACTGATGGTGCGGCCCACAGGTCTGGGCGACGAGGTCGAGCGGGTCGCGGCTGATCTCGCTCATGTGGCTCACGCCGTCGAGCACGAAGCCGTCGTCGGCGCCCTCAACGCGCAGCGACACCTGCGTCGTGCGAATCGTGTCGATCGTGAAGTGCTCGTCAAACAGGCGCACGAACGGGCCGATGGCGCAGGAGCCGTTGTTGTCCTTGCATTTGCCCAGCAGCAGCGCCGAGCGCCCTTCGATGTCGCGCAGGTTCACGTCGTTGCCCAGCGCCGCCCCCACGACATGTCCGGCGCTGCTGACCGCCAGCACGATCTCCGGCTCCGGGTTGTTCCAGCGCGAGGCCGGATGCAGGCCCACATCGGCACCGAACCCGACTGCCGACATCGGCTGCGACTTGGAGAACACTTCCGCATCGGGGCCGATGCCGACTTCCATGTATTGCGACCACGCGCCCCGGCGCTGCAGTTCTTCCTTGAGCCGCATGGCGGCATCGGAGCCGGGCTTGATTTTTGAAAGATCCGAGCCCACCACGCCGACGATGGATTCGCGCACGTCGCGGGCCTTGGCCGGATCGCCGCCGGCCTGTTCTTCGATCACACGTTCGATCAGGCTGACGGCGAACGTCACGCCGCAGGCCTTGATCGCCTGCAGATCATTCGGGGCGAGCAGGGTGGGAGCGTTGCTTGCACGGTCGGCGGCCATGGAACGTTCGACGAGCGCTTCGACGCGGCCCAGGTTTTCCCCGGGTGCCTGCCGGGCGACGGCCATTGCGTCGGGATGCTCGAACAGATCCGACACGGTCGGCACGGCTTCCGTGATGTCGAAAACGACACCGTTGCGTACCACCACGACGGATGGCCCCCGCCGTTGGCCGTTCTGCGCCATACCCGACCGACGAGCGTTGCATGCTCAAGATCGTGCGGCAAGTAGTTGGCGATGTCGGTCATGTGCGCTCCGTCAATTGGACACCCCTGTTGCCAGGGAATCCGCGTGATCGTAGAGAGGGCGACGCAGGGTGTCCAACAACGTGACGCAATTTCCAACCTGTTGGACAATCTAGCCACTCATGAACAGGGCAGGTTTTCAGTGAAGACAGACTATGAGGTGCCAGCGCTCAAGCGCATTCACGACGTGCTGGAGATACTCTGCGCGGCGACGTCTCCTGTGCGGCCAGCGGCGTTGGCGCAGGCGACGGGTATGTCCAGAAGCACGTTGTACCTGCTGCTGGAGTCGCTCGAAAAGCGCCGCTGGATCGAGAAGCGGGCCGAGGGCTACCTGATCGGCTTGACGTTGTTTGAGCTGGGCAACGCCTATTTCCGCCACGACAGCTTGCTGGCCGCGTTCCGGCGCGAATCCGCCGCCTTCGTGGCCACGCACAACGAAGTCGTGCAGCTTGCCGTGCTTGACGGCACGGAGGTCGTCTATATCGCCCGGGAGGATGCGCCGCGGCCGGTTCGCCTGGTATCGGACGTTGGCCTGCGCCTGCCGGCCCATTGCTGCGCGCTCGGCAAAGCGCTGCTGGCGAGCCTCGATGACGAAGCGGTGTGTGCGCTGCTGCCGGCGCGTCTTGCCGCCATGACGGAGCGCACCACCACGCGCCGCGCCGATTTGCTCGATGAGCTTGAGCGCATTCGCGTGCGGGGCCTGGCGACGGAGCGCGAGGAGGTGGTGGCGGGGCTGGCCTGCTTTGCGGCGTTTGTAGGTGTGACGCCGCTCGGCAAGCGCGTTGCGGTGAGTTCCAGCGTGCCGGTCAGCCGATTGGACGCCCGCCGGGAGAAGCGCCTCGTCGTCGGTGTTGCTGGCATGGCGGACCGCATCGGCCGCGCGCTCGCACAGGCATAGCGGCGGGCTGCCTGGTGGCCGCTTTGGTGGCCGCTTCCGCTATGATCGCCACTCCTCTTTTTCTGTCCTCTTTTCCTTTGGCGCGTAGGCGTTTCTCATGACCACCGGCATCACACCCCCTCGCATGGCCGATGTTGCGCGCGTTGCCGGCGTGTCGAAGATGACCGTGTCGCGGGTGCTGGCAGGCGGCAGCGTGTCGCCCGAAACCCGCGCGCGCGTGCAACAGGCCATCGACGCACTCGGCTACGTTGCTACAGCCGCCGCCGGGATGCTGTCCAGCGGCCGGTCGGAATTCGTCGCTGCGCTGGTGCCCTCGCTGGCCAGTTCCAACTTTGCCGACACCGTGCGCGGGCTGAGCGATGCGCTCGCGCCGCATGGCCTGCAACTGCTGCTGGGTGATACCGACTACCACCTCGATCAGGAAGAGGCGCTGGTGAAGTCGCTGCTGCGCCATCAGCCGCGTGGCATTGCCTTGACCGGACGCCACCACAGTGCAGGCACGCGCGCGTTGCTGAAGCGCGCCGGCATCCCGATCGTCGAGATGTGGGATCTGCCGGAGCGCCCGATCGACAGGGCGGTCGGGTTCTCGAACGCCAAGGCATCGCTCGCGATGGTGCATCACCTGCACAAACGGGGCTACCGGCGCATCGGCTTCCTGTGCGGCGCAAGCGAGCTGGACCGGCGCGGCACCGATCGCATGCGTGGATACGTCAGCGGAATCAAGGCGCTTGGCCTGGGTGAGCCGCGTGTGATCCGCCTGGGCGAATCACCCATCACCATGAGCCACGGCGGCCCCGCGATGGCCGCTTTGCTGGAAGCGTGGCCCGATACCGATGCCGTAATGTGCGTGAGCGACATGTCCGCATTCGGCGCCATCATGGAATGCCACCGGCGCGGCATGTCCGTGCCCAGCGACATTGCCGTTGCGGGCTTCGGCAACTTTGAAGTCGCGTGGTGCTGCCATCCGACCATCACGACGATTTCCGTCGATGCTTACGGCATCGGCCTGCGCACGGGCGAGGTCTTGCTCGATGCGCTGGGCGTTGGCGAGGCCACGGGCGCACCCAAGCTCTCGCGCATCGACTTCAGCGTGGTCGAACGCGAGAGCGCATAGCGGGCTGCTTCATGCGCGCCGTCAATGCGAGTGCCGCGGATTGCCGCGCGTCTCGATCACGTTCAGATACAGCGTTGCCGGCTCCAGGCATCCGCCCGTCGAAAGCTGCCCGACAAACTGCCGATAGATTTCCTGCCAAGGCGTTTGCGACTGCGGCACGCTGAACGTTGCGGTTTCACGCCGGCGCTCAAGCTCTTCCGCGTCGACCAATACGTCGACCTTGCGCGCGTTGAGGTCCACACGAATCCGATCGCCCGTGCGCAGTAGCGCCAGGCCGCCACCCGCCGCCGCCTCGGGCGACATGTTCAAAATGGAGGGGCTCGCCGATGTGCCGCTCTGCCGGCCATCGCCCATGCACGGCAGCGATTCGATCCCCTGCTTGACCAGTGCCGCCGGCGGCGCCATGTTGACAACCTCCGCGCTGCCCGGATAACCGACCGTTCCGCAGCCGCGGATGACGAGGATGCAGCGCTCGTCAATCGCCAGCGCCGGATCGTTGATGCGGGCGTGATAGTCCTCTGGGCCATCGAAGACGATTGCGCGCGTCTCGAAGACGTTTTCCGCGCCGGGCTCGCTCAGGTAGGTCTGCCGGAATGCCTCGCCTACCACTGACATTTTCATGATGGCGCTGTCAAAGAAATTGCCCGACAGGACGATGAAGCCCGCGCGATGCTTGAGCGGCGCGTCCACAGGGAAGATGACATCGCGGTCGGCGTCGGGCGCGGCATCGGCAATCGCGCCGATCGTGCGGCCAGACACGGTGCGGCAATCGCGCCGCAGCAACCCGCCCGCGTCCAACTGGCGCAACACGGCGGGCACGCCGCCGGAGCGGTGAAAGCTCTCCCCCAGATATTCGCCGGCCGGCATGCAGTTCACCAGCAGCGGCACCGATTCTCCGTGGCGTTGCCAGTCTTCAAGGCTCAGTTCCACGCCCATGTGGCGCGCGATTGCGATGAGGTGCGGCGGGCAGTTGGTCGACGCACCAAGCGCCGAAGCCACCATGATGGCGTTCTCGAATGCCGCGCGCGTCATGATCGTCGAGGGGCGGATGTCTTCACGCACGAGGTCGACGATGCGCTTGCCGGTGGCATAGGCCATCTGCCCGCGCTCGCGATACGCCGCCGGAATGCTGGCGCACCCGGGCAGCGACATGCCCAGCGCTTCGGCCAGGCTGTTCATCGACAGCGCCGTGCCCATCGTGTTGCAGTGGCCGATCGACGGCGACGACGCGGTGGTCAGCTCCATGAAGCCTTCGTAGTCGATGTCGCCGGCAGCCAGCCGGTTGCGCGCATGCCAGATGACGGTGCCGGAGCCGACCCGTTTGCCTTCGTGCCAGCCGTCCAGCATCGGGCCGCCAGACAGGACGATGGCCGGCAGGTCCACCGTGGCGGCGGCCATCAGGCAGGCGGGCGTGGTCTTGTCGCAGCCGGTGGTCAGCACAACGCCGTCGAGCGGGAAGCCGTGGAGGATCTCGACCAGACCGAGATAGGCCAGATTGCGATCGAGCGCGGCGGTCGGCCGGCGGCTCTGCTCGGCCAGCGGGTGAACCGGAAACTCCATCGGAATGCCGCCCGCGTCGCGTATGCCGGCCTTCACCGCTGCGCCAGCTCAATGTGGTGCCGGTTGCATGGCGCCAGATCGCTTCCCGTCTGCGCGATCCCGATGATCGGCCGGCCCGACTGCAACTCTTCGCGCGTCAGGCCGTAGTTCATGAAGCGTTCGACGTAGAGGGCGGTCATGTCTGCGTGGCTCGGGTCGTCGAACCAGAGCTGGCTGCGCAGTCGGCGTGGAGGTTGGGCGGGCATGGTGTCTCGGTTGTTATGTGGAACAGGGTTCCCTCTGCGGGGAATCGGTGCGGCGCTTTCCGGAAGCCTGGGATGGAATTTTGGTACCGGTAACAACGCATGGTAGAGCCGGAAGAAGGCGCAGGCAATAGCGAGTGTTATCAGCCCTGCTTTCGGAAAGGGTGTTTGGAGTTGCTGACACTTGCCTGAGCGCAAGCGTTTGCCGCTCCCCGGTTGGTGGGGGAGGGCTTGCGGTTTCACGATTCTGCAAACAACCCGCCCTATGTTGTGCCGATCTTCGGGGGAAGACGGGGGCTGCCATGCAGGGGTTGTCTGCACGATTCGAAAAGACTGACGCAGGGCGACGTGAAATCGCCACGCGCGGGGGCGCGCTCAGCCGTTCAAGCCGCGCGTTGCTCATCATGGTGGACGGGCAAGTCACGGGCGAGGACCTTGCCGTACGTGCCGGCCAGCTCGGCCTCGAAGCGCAGGCCGTGTTCGAGCTGATGCACGCAGGCTTCATTCAGCGCGCAACCGATGCAGCCGGTGAGCCCGTCTTCGTTCAAGTGGACGCGCCGCAGCCTGCGACACCCAAGCCGGCTGGACCGGCGCGCAAGCGTTCGCTGGCGGCGGCGCGCATGTATCTCATGGACATTGCGGCGCGCACATTCAGCTCGGCCGAGCATCCGATCCGCCAGCGCCTGGTGGAGGCCACCGACCGCGCCTCCGTGGAAAGCGCGTTCGATGCATTGCTGGCGGCCCTGCGCGAAGCCACATCGGCGTCGATGGTGGAGCAGGTGGAAGTGTCGTTCCGCGGGTTTCTGCCGGCCGACGAGGCCGCGGCCGGCTGAACGGTCACGCTGCCTGCTGTGCCACCTGGTCCTTGAGCAGCCCGCGCGCCCGTTGATTCGACTTGTAGATGTTGTCGCGCACCGGCGCCGCACCGGTCTTCACGCTGTGCACCCATTCCTGGGTCGACATCACCGCCGCAAAGCGCGATTGCAGCACCACGCTGAACACGCGGTGGATCTCTTCCGCGCTCGCAAAGCCGGCCTGGTTTTGATACGGCACCGCGCCCGACGCGTCATGCAGGAACTCCACCGCCGTGCCGTTGTGCAGGGCGTGATTGATCGTCGACGCATCGCAGTTGTGCGTCATGTAGCCGACCACGGTGAGCGTATCGATGCCACGCGCTTCCAGCCATTGCGCCAGGTCCGTCTCCGGATAGGCGCTGGGCAGCAGCTTGCGCAGATAGTGGTCATGCGGGCGTGATGCCACCACCGGGTGCAGTTGCCAGCCGTCGGTGTCGATGGCAAACAGCGGAGAACTAGCCGGCGAGGTCTGCTGCACGACGATCACCGGAATGCCCGCCTCGCGTGCCGCATCCATGGCGACACCGATGTTGGCGACGGTCTGCTGCGGGTCCGGATACTCGATCGGCAGGCCGCCGGTGAAATATTCGTTCTGGACATCGATGACGATCAAGGCGCGCTTCGGGGCGTTGTTCGTGGTCATGGCTGACTCCTCAAGGTCGGTTGGATCGGGCATTTGCGTGAGCCCGTGGACAGCATCTTGGCGGATGGCTATCCTTCCCGACAGTGGCCCGGAAGACGTTTATCGAAAGAATCGGGCCAAAGCGCGGAGCCCGTATGCAAACGCAGCAGCCCCAGGAAATCGCCGTTCTGGCATTCAATAACATCAGCCCGTTTCACCTGTCCGTGCCGTGTCTTGTGTTTGAAGACCGCGTCTGGGCGGGGCTGCCGTCCTACGACCTGCGAATCTGCGCCGGCGAGCCCGCGAGGAAGGGCGGCCTACGCACCACGGCGGGGTTTGCCGTGCAGACGGATTTCACACTGGAAGATGCCGCCCGCGCCGACGTGCTGATCGTGCCGTCATGGCGTGATACGGACGAGCGGCCCCCGCAGCCATGGTGAATGCGGTGCGCGATGCCTACGCACGCGGTGCCACCGTGGTCGGCCTCTGCCTGGGCGCGTTTGTGCTGGCCGAAGCAGGCGTGCTCGACGGCCATGAGGCGACGACGCATTGGAGCGCCGCCGATGCGTTCTCGCAGCGCTATCCGCGTGTGAAGCTTGTGCCGGATGTGCTCTATCTGGACGCTGCCGACGGCCGTCTGGTGACCTCCGCAGGCACGGCCGCCGGGCTGGATTGTTGCCTGCACCTCGTGCGCCGTTGGCATGGTGCGGAGGTGGCCAACCGCATTGCACGGCGGCTGGTGGTTGCGCCGCACAGGCAGGGCGGCCAGGCGCAGTACATCGAGCAACCGCTGCACGATGCGCCCGGCGGCGATCGCCTGTCGGACCTGCTGAACTGGACGGTAGCCAATCTCGCGGAGCCACATTCGCTCGACTCACTGGCCGAGCGCGCGGCCATGAGCCGGCGCAATTTCACGCGGCGCTTCCGTGAGCTGACGGGAACCACCGTCGGTCAATGGTTGTTGGGGCAGCGTCTGGCCTATGCGCAGCGGATGCTGGAGACCACGCGCCAGCCGGTCGAAGCGATTGCGCAACTGGCGGGATTTGGCAGCGCGGTATCGCTGCGGCAGCATTTCAGCCGGACGTATCACACGTCGCCCAGCGCCTACCGCGGCTTGTTTGCGCAAGCCTGAAAAGAAAAAAGCGGCTGGTCAGCCGCTGTGGTGTGTTGCTTACTTGCTCAGCTCGTGGCCGATGACGGCGCCGGCTGCGGCACCCCCGATCGTCCCGGCCGTGCTGTGCGTCATTTCGTGGCCGGCCACGCCGCCTGCCACCGCGCCACCGGCAGTACACGCCGTGAGCGTGGGCGCCAGCGCGGCAAGTGCGCATATCAGCGCTGTCTTCCATGCATTCATGATGTCCTCCTGAGTCGCCGGCCAGATGCAGCGGCCGGCATATCCCTCAGTCGAGCAAAGCGTGCCGCGCTCACATGAACAGCGGTGACAGCGAAAGATGCGACAGCGCGATCACGATCACCTGCGCAATCACCAGCAGGATCAGCGGAGACAGATCGAGCCGCCCGCCGAGCGGCGGCACCACGCGGCGGATCGGGCGCAAAAGCGGGTCGACCAGCGTATTGAGCACCGCGCCCATGGCCGATGCCGGGCCCATCCACGACAGCACGGCCGACGCAATGGTCACCCACACCAGGACGTTGAACGCCCACTTCAGCACGGTGAACAGCGCGGCCACAAAGCCCATCGGCACAAGCGCAATCGGGCTCAAGCCAACCGCTGCCAGCAGCAGGAAC
This sequence comes from Ralstonia sp. 1B3, assembly GCF_036631435.1. Taxonomy (NCBI): domain Bacteria; kingdom Pseudomonadati; phylum Pseudomonadota; class Betaproteobacteria; order Burkholderiales; family Burkholderiaceae; genus Ralstonia; species Ralstonia sp. 1B3. The sequence continues at coordinate 27,422 of NZ_JAPNUG010000025.1, forward strand.
AGATACACGAGCGCCGTGAGGTAAGCCGCCACCAGCGACGACCAATCGATGTAACCGGTCGCCGGAATCACCCGGCGCAGCGGGTGCACCAGCCAGCCGGTCAACTGGAAGATGGCCTGCGACAGCGGATTGCGCGGTGACAGCCGCACCGCTTGCGTCCAGGCGCGCAGCAGCAGCGCCGCGCCAAAGAGCGAGAAGATCGTGTCGAGCAGAAAACGCGTGATATCGCCGAACATGCGTCCGGTTCTCCTATGGTCAGGTCAGGCAAAAAGCGCGCGGCAAACGCGCGTGCTGGGGCGCGGTATTGTCGCACGGCAATCTGACGGGGATCTGTGCGCCGGTGCCTCTGCGCAGCGGCGGCGCATTCGCGTATTGTGGTGCCCGTTCGCTGTTTTCCCTGTGAGGAGACCCGCCTTGAAACCCACCTTGTTTCGCGCGTTGTTGTCGCTGGCGTGCCTGTCTGCCGTGCCGCAGGTGCATGCGCAGGCCGATACCACGTTCACCGTCGAATCGCCTGCCTTTGCCGACAACGGCGTCATGGACCGCAAGTACGCCGGGAAGAACTCGGCCAATGCCAATTGCACGGGCGACAACGTCTCGCCGCCGCTGCACTGGTCGAACGTTCCGGCCGGCACCAGCAGCCTCGTGCTGATTGCCACCGACCCGCAGGGCGCAGGCGGCCTGGGCGTGAACCACTGGATGGCTTACGGCATTCCCGCTACGCAGACGAGCCTGCCGGAAGGCGCCGGCACGGGCAATGCCCTGCGCATGGGCCAGAACGCCATCGGCAAGCCGGCGTATCTGGGGCCGTGTCCGCCCAAGGGCACGGGCATGCACCACTACGTCTTTGTGCTGATCGCCACGGATCTGGCGCCGGACGCGTTGCCCAATGGGCTTACGCGGGCTGAACTCGATGCAGCCATCAAGGGGCATAGCAAAGGCGCCGCCGCCTGGATTGGCCGCTTCGGCAACTTCTGACCGATGAGAGGCCGTTCACGGTGCCGCACCGTGCGCGGCCGCCAGCGGCTCACAATCCAGCTACCGGGAAGCTCGCCTGCCAGACAGCGCTTTGCACGTTCACCGGTTTCGGAATCAGCTTCTGCTGCAGGAACAGGTCTGCAATCTGCTGCTGCGAGGCCACGATCTGCGGCGTGACCGGCGTGACGCCGTAGGGCACGCGGCGCAGCCAGGTCTCGACAACGGGCTGTTCGATGCCGAGCTTGGGCGCCAGCAGGGCGGCGGTTTCTGCGGATGCTGATTGACCCATAGCCCGGCCGTGCGCAACTGGGCGAGGATCGCGTTGACCGCGCGCGGATGCGTCTTCACGAATTCCGGCGTGGCTTCGTAGAAGTTGAACACCGGCAGCTCGCTGAAATCCCCCAGCGTGCGCGTCTTCAACGCCTTCTGTGCCAGCGCGTAATACGGATCCCACACGACCCACGCATCGACCGCGCCGCTCTCGAAGGCGGCCCGCGCCTCGGCCGGCGGCAGGTAGATCGGCTGAATGTCCTGCACCGTGAGGTTGGCGCGCCGAAGCAGCTGCACCAGCAGGTAGTTGAGCTGGAGCCTTTCTGCAGTGCAATGCGCTTGCCTTTCAGGTCCGCCACGCTGTGCGCGGGTGAGCTGTCCAGCACGAAGAGCGCCTCGTTCGTCTTGCCGCCGGGCTCGGCCCCACGTAGACAAGGCGCGCGCCTGCAGCCTGCGCAACACGGCCGGCGGCGCGCCGGTGTAGCCAAAGTCAATGCTGCCCGTGTTGAGCGCTTCTAGCAGTTGGGGCCCGGCGGGGAATTCCTTCCATTCCACCTTGTAGCCAAGGTCAGCCAGCGGTTTGTCGAGTGCGCCCTGTGCTTTGAGCACGGCCAGCAGCCCCGCTTTCTGAAAGCCGACGCGCACCGTGCCGGCCGGGTCTGCGGCCTGGGCGAGGCCTGCGCTCAGAGCGAGGCCGGCGCCCAGTAGCGCGGCAAGCCAGCGTCGTCGGCCAGACGATGTGGTGGTATGGGGCGATTGGGTTTGCATGATTCCTCCAGCGAGTCAGGTGTTGTGCGGTCGATGCTACGGACCGCGCACACGCGAAGGAACGAACAAGATTGCATGTGGATAGACGCGGCTGCGTCAGCCTGTTGCTATGGCAGCCAGTTCAGCCAGATAGGCCCACGGATAGATGCCACGCGCATGTCCATCACTGAACACCAGTTGCACGCCGTAACCCGCGGGCGCGATGGTGGTGACTCGCACGTCGGCCGGCACGTTGATCGGCGTGCCGTGATGGCGCTTGAACTGGCACTCCGCGCAGCGGCACGCCGCGCGCAACGCCGCGTGGTCGAGTGCAACCACGGCGTCTGCCCAGTGCAGCCGCAGCCGGCCTTGTGCGACGTCGTTGTCGATGCGCTCAGGGGTTGCACGGGCGCTCTCGATTTGTGCTAGCGCAATCCGCACCGCCTTGACGACTTCCGGGTCGCCATCGGTTTCTGCGCTGCGCAGGGCGGGCAGGGCAGAGGCTTCGCCGATTTCGCCCAAGGCGAGCGCGGCTTCCTTGCGCAGATTGCTGATCGGGTGCGTGAGCAACGCGGCGAGCGCATCGACGGCATGCGCAGCACGCCAACGGCCGAGCGCCCGGGCGGCCTGCAGGCGGACTTGCCAATACGCATCGGCCAGCGCCTCGACCAACGCTTGCGTGACATGCGCATCGGGAGCAAGCGCCCGCAACTTGCCGAGCGTGCTGGCACTCTCCTCGCGCACGCGCCAGGCGGTGTCATGCAGCGCAGCGAGCAGCGCGGGCAGCACGGCGGCATCGGTGGCGAGGCCGAGGGCGCCGACTGCGGCACGGCGCACGTCGACATCTGCGTCATGACGTGCGCGCTCCGCCAGCGCAGGCAATGCGCCCACATGCTTGCGCCAGCCGAGCACCGCAACGGCCTCGCGGCGCACGGCGGCGTCAGCGTCTTGCAGCGCGTGCAGCGCGGGCGCTTCGCTCTCGGGCACGCGCAGCTCACGCAGCCCACGCAACGCGGCGGCGCGCACAAAGGCGCTGGCATGGTCGACGTAAGGCAGCAGCGCGCGCGCCGAGTCGGGCGATTTCAAATCCGCCAGGCCGATTGCCGCCGCGTCACGCACGGTGCCATCCGCGTCTTCCAGCGCGCGGGCAAGGGCGGCCACGGTATCCGGCTGTTCCCAGGTCGCCAGGATGCGCGCGGCTTCGAGCCGGATTTCCGGCGCCGGGTCCTGCGCAAGCAGCGCAATCACGTCGGGCAGCACGTCGGCGTCTTCCGCATCGGCAAGCTGGAGGAGGGCGACGCGGCGGGTGGCGGCGTCCGCGTCGTGCAGGCGCGCCAGGAGGGTTGTCGTCATCGCGGCCTCAGCGCAGCAGATACGGGATGTCGACCTTCACCGCGCCGGTCGGGCAATCCTGCTCGCACGGCATGCAGTACCAGCATTCGTCGAACTGCATGAAAGCCTTGCCTTTGGTCAGGTCGATGGCGAGCAGGTCGAGCGGGCAGACATCGACGCACACGGTGCAGCCCTTGTCGGCAATGCACTTGGCTTCGTCGATGGTGACGGGCGCGCTGCTGCGCGAGGTGATGTCGTGCGGCGTGTGGGCGAAATGAACGGTCGTCTGTTGCATGGTCATGCAGCCTTCGGAATGCGCATGTGCGCGTAGGAATCGGTGCCGAGCACATCGACAGGGATGACATACGGCTCGACGGCCTGCTTGCGGCTGGCCATGGCGCCGTGTGCGTCCTTGTACAAGCGTGTGTGGCAGAACCAATTGGCGTCGTCGCGTTCGGGGTAGTCCACGCGATGGTGATACAGGCCCCAGCGGCTTTCGGTGCGGAAGAGCGAGGCGCGCGCGGCCATCTCGGCGCAATCGCGGATGAAGCTGACTTCCATCGCGCGCATCAGCTCATGCGGATTGCGTGCGTGCAGGTGCGTGATGTCTTCGGCAATCTCGTCGAAGCGCCGCAGGCCGATTTCCATCTTGCGCGTGACCTTGGGCGGCTGGAGGTAATCGTTCACCATGCGGCGCAGCTTGTATTCCACTTGCGCAGGCGCGAGGCCATGATCGCGTTGCAGCGGCGCAAAGATGCGCGTGCGCTCGCGTTCGATTTGCGCGTCGTCGACGCGGGCGTCGCCTTGCCGGCCGGCGATGTAGTCCGCCGCGTTCTGCCCCGCAAACCAGCCGTACGTGAATGCGCCGAGCATGTAGTTGTGCGGCACGGCGGCCATGTCGCCCGCCGCGTAAAGGCCAGGCACGGTGGTTTCCGCGCGCGCATTCACATACACGCCAGACGCGCTGTGCCCGCTGCAGAAGCCGATTTCCGAGATGTGCATCTCCACCATCTGCGTGCGGTAGTCGGTGCCGCGCCCTGCGTGGAAGCGGCCGCGGCTCGGGCGCTCGTTGGTGTGCAGGATGGTCTCGATGGTCTGGATGGTTTCTTCGGCCAGGTGGTCGAGCTTGAGAAACACCGGCCCCTTGCCGCCCTGCAGTTCCTGGTAAAACTCCCACATCATCTGGCCGCTCCAGTAGTCGCACTGGATGAAGCGCTCGCCGCGCGCGTTGGCGGTGTAGCCGCCCAGCGGGCCGGTCACATACGCACAGGCGGGGCCGTTGTAGTCCTTGATGAGTGGGTTGATCTGGAAGCATTCCAGGTTGGACAGCTCCGCGCCTGCGTGATACGCCATCGCGTAGCCATCGCCCGCGTTGGTGGGGTTCTCGTACGTGCCCATCAGGTAGCCGGAAGCCGGCAGGCCAAGCCGCCCGGCGGCGCCGCAACTCAGCACCACGGCCTTTGCGCGCACCACGAGAAAATCCGCCGTGCGGCAATCGAAGCCGAGCACGCCGCAGGCCGCGCCCTCGGCATCGGTCAGCACACGGGTGACGACGATGCGGTTCGTGATCTCCACCCGCGCGCGCTTGAGCTGCCGATACAGCACCTTCTTGATGTCGTGCCCTTCGGGCATCGGCAGCACGTAGCTGCCCATGTGATGGACCTTCTTGACGGCATAGTCGCCGGTTTCGTCCTTCTCGAACTTCACGCCCCAGCGGTCGAGTTGTTCGATGGTGGCGAAGCTGTGCTGCGCATACGCATACACGCCCGATTGATCGACGATGCCATCGTTGGCCAGCGTGATCTCGCGCGTGTATTGCTCAGGCGTGGCATGCCCGGGGATGACCGCGTTGTTCAGCCCGTCCATGCCCATCGAGATGGCGCCGCTGCGCTTGACGTGCGCCTTGTCGATCAGCAGCACACGCAGCGCGGGGTTGCGTTCTTTTGCCTTGATGGCTGCCATCGGGCCGGCCGTGCCGCCGCCCACGACGACGAGGTCGTACTCCAGTTCCAACGTGTTCATACGGTGCCTTGCAAGGAGGATGGATTGCGCATGCGCCGCCACCTGCCGATCCAGCCGAAGCCGGTACTGGAAGGCGTCGCCGCGAAAATAAAGGCGTTCGAAGTCGATGGGCCCGCCCTGTGCGTCGTGCGTCAGGCGTTCTACGCGCAGCAGTGCCGCGCCTGCGCCCGTGTCGAGCGCGGTGGCTGTCGCGTGATCGGCCAATGCCGCATCGATGGCCAACGTCGCGTGGCCCAGCGCCACACCCGCGTCCTGCTCCAACACGAGAAACACATCGCGCGTGACGAGGTCCGCCCGGGCGACGACGCTGCCCAGTGCTTCCGGCAGCCACGTCACCTCGAGCGACACGGGCAACTGGTCCAGCAAGCGCACGCGATGCAACTCCACGACGGCCGTGCCGGGCGCCAACTGCAGCGCCTGCGCCACGTCGGTCGGCGCCGGGACGGTCCGCAGCGTCAGCACGCGATTGCGAATCGCGTGACCTTGTGCCGACATCGCCTCGGCAAAGCCCTGCAGCGCGGTCACGTTTTGGAAGGCCTTCGGCTGGCTCACAAACGTGCCTTTTCCGTGGCGGCGGAAGATCAGCCCTTCGTTCTGCAGATCGGCCAGCGCCTGGCGCACGGTGATGCGGCTGGCGTTGAACTGCTCGCCCAGCGCCGCCTCCGAAGGCAGCAGCGAGGCCGGCGCGTAGCGGCCGCTGAGAATGCCCTCGCGCAGCGTGCCCTTGATGCGCTCATAGAGCGGGGCAGGTTGGCGGTGCAAATTAGAGGTGGTCATCGATGGGCGCAACTCGTCATAACAAGTGCGCCCAGTGTAAAAAGCGGAGGTATGCGGCGGAACGAAGCTTTTTCGATATGCATGCTCGGTTTTTGACGCGAGCCGCCGCTATAGTGGCGAGATCGTTTTGCGCCCGCGCGCGGCGCACGCGGGTCGACATCTGATGCACGGAGCGCCGCACCTCAGACGGCGCACGAAAACAACGGATACGGGTGATGGACCAGGGCGCACGCCTGCAAGACTTTTCTGCCGGCTTTGCCGATACGTTGCGGCAAGCCATGCACGACGTCGGCTTCGAGTGGCTCTCGTTTGGCCTGATGGAATACATCGGCGAGGCGGGCAAGCAGCGGGGCGAGCAACGCGTGCTCTACAACACCAATTCCCCCGCCGGCTGGGAAGAGCGCTATCTGGAGCAGCGCCATTTCGAGATCGACCCGCGCATCGCGCTGCAAGGGGACTGCGGCCTGCCCCTGGCGTGGGACATTCCTTACCTGCATGAACGCGTGGGCACGGACCACACCGACCCCCGCGTCGATACCTTCTTCGCCGATCTGGCCCGCTTCAACCTGCACAGCGGCATCGTCTGGGGCGCGCCATTGCGCCATCAGATGACGCCCCGCTCCACCTGGATCGTCTTCTGCAGCCTGTCGTCATCCAGGCCAGACCGCGCGTGGATGAACGACACGGTGATGGGCGGCGCCATGCGCATCATCGTGCGCGCCTGCACGCATCTGGAAGAGGCGCGCGACAGCGCCCAGCGGAACAAGGAGATCGCCACGCGCGCGTCGTTGCCCGCGCATGTCCTGCGCCGCGTGATGGAGTTTGTGGAAGCCAATGTGACGCAGCCCATCAGCGTGCGCGACATGGCCCATATTGCGGACCTCAGCGTTCACCACTTTGCCCGCAGCTTCAAAGAGGCCAGCGGCCGCACGCCGCACCAGTACGTGACCGAGCGCCGCCTGCAGCTTGCCAGCCGTCTGCTGACCGAGACGCGCATGTCCGTCCTGGAGATCGCAACCGCGGTGGGCTTTGAAAGCGCCAGCCATTTTGCGGTGGTGTTCCGCCGCCGCCAGGGCCTGTCGCCCAATGACTTCCGGCGCCAGCGCGTGGCCTTCTCGCACGTGGCGGCATCCCTGGCCGAATCTGGCTGAGCGGGCTGCAAGTCGGCCATCGTCTTGCGCAATTTTGGTGCGCTGCACGATGCGCAAACACGTCATCTGATATCAAAACGGATATCGCTTGACCCCCAAAAAACATTAGACGGTCATGTCAGGCTGTCCATACCATGGCTCACCACGAATCGCCGGCAGCGGAAGACGGGCGCCGCATGCCGGATTCGACTCGTGTATCGCGTTGCAAAGACGACGTGCGCAGCCCCGGGGGCAGTGACCGGCTGCGTTCCACCATAACGGAGACAAACGATGAAAAAAACGAGCGCTGCGTGCGCCAGACGGACCGTATTGACCTTCCTGGCCACCGCCGGTGTGCTGCTGACCACGGGCTTGACGACAGCGGCTCATGCGGCCGACAAGTCGTTCACCATGGGTTTCGCGCAGGTGGGTGCCGAGAGCGAATGGCGTACCGCCAATTCGGAGTCCATCAAATCGACGGCGAAGGCGCAGGGCGTGAACCTGAAGTTCTCCGACGCACAGCAGAAGCAGGAAAACCAGATCAAGGCGATCCGCTCGTACATCGCGCAGAAGGTCGATGTGATTGCGTTCTCGCCGGTGGTGGAATCGGGCTGGGACACCGTGCTGCAGGAGGCCAAGGCCGCCAAGATCCCGGTCATCCTCACCGACCGCGGCATCGACAGCAAAGACACCTCGCTCTACACCACGTTCATCGGTTCGGACTTTGTCGAGGAAGGCCGCAAGGCCGGCCGCTGGCTGCTTGAAAACGTCAAGCCCAAGGGCGGCGATGTGAACATCGTCGAACTGCAAGGCACCGTCGGCTCCGCACCCGCCATCGATCGCAAGCGCGGGTTTGAAGAGATCATCAAGGCTGACCCGCACTACAAGATCATCCGCTCGCAAACCGGCGACTTCACCCGCGCCAAGGGCAAGGAAGTGATGGAAGCCTTCCTCAAGGCCGAGGGCAAGAAGATCAACGTGCTGTTCGCGCACAACGACGACATGGCCATCGGCGCCATCCAGGCCATTGAAGAGGCAGGCCTGAAGCCGGGCAAGGACATCACCATCATTTCCATCGACGGTGTGAAGGGCGCGTTTGAAGCCATGATGGCCGGCAAGCTGAACGTGACGGTGGAGTGCAGCCCGCTGCTCGGGCCGCAGCTGATGGATACCGCGCGCGCCGTGCTGGCAGGCAAGACCGTGCCCAAGCGCATCGTCACCAAGGAAGGCATCTTCCCGATGGATGTGGCGGCCAAGGAGTTCCCGAACCGCAAGTACTGAGTACTGCGTATTGCGTACTCAATTGCGTTCGCAAGCCCTTAGCTGAAGTGGAGCATGCCGGCAGCGCGGGTTACGGTGACTCGCCTGCCGGCTGCGCCACGTTAACAGGTGACACCCATGTCTGATCACGTTGATCAACCCGCCGCGACAGATGCACGCGGCGCGCTGCTGCACATGCGCGGCATCTGCAAGAACTTTCCCGGCGTGCAGGCGCTGGCCGGGGTCGATTTCCGCTTGTTGCCCGGTGAGGTGCATGCCCTGATGGGGCAGAACGGCGCCGGCAAATCGACGCTCATCAAAGTGCTGACCGGCGTTGAAGCGCCGGATGCCGGCGAGATCCTGCTAGGCGGTCAGCCCATCGCTCCAGGTTCTCCGCTGGAGGCACAAAAGCTCGGTATCAGCACGGTGTATCAGGAGGTCAATCTCTGCCCGAACCTGACCGTGGCGGAGAACATCCACATCGGCCGCTTTCCCATGCGGCTGGGCAGCATCGACTGGCGCGCCACCAACCGGGCGGCGCAGGCGCTGCTTGCGGATCTGAACATCCACATCGACGTGACGCTGCCGCTGTCGTTGTATCCGGTGGCCATTCAGCAGATGGTGGCGATTGCGCGTGCGCTTTCCACCGAAGCCCGCATCCTGATCCTGGACGAGCCCACCTCCAGCCTGGACGACGATGAAGTGGCCCGGCTGTTTACCGCCATTCGCACGCTCAAGGCGCGCGGCATGGCAGTGTTGTTCGTCACGCATTTTCTGGAGCAGACGTACGCGATTGCCGACCGCATTACCGTGCTGCGCAATGGCCGGCTGGAAGGCGAATACGCCGCGCGCGATCTGCCGCAGCTGCAACTGATCAACAAGATGGTCGGGCGCGACATTGATGCGAGCCGTTTCGAGCGTACCGAGGTGCCGCCCGTGGACGACACGGCGCCAGCGTTCCTGAGCGCGCGCGGCATGGGCCGTCGTGGCGCGGTGCAGCCGCTCGATCTGGACGTCCGCCCCGGGCAGGTGCTGGGCCTTGGCGGCCTGCTGGGCTCGGGCCGCACCGAGACCGCGCGCCTGCTGTTTGGCGTAGACCGCAACGATGCGGGCTCGATCAACGTGCAGGGCCAGTCGCACCAGTTCAGCTCGCCGCGTGACGCCATTCGGCAGGGCATCGGCTTCTGCCCGGAAGACCGCAAGACCGAAGGCATCATTGCCGAGCTGTCGATTCGCGAGAACATCATCCTCGCGCTGCAGGCCAAGCGCGGCCTGTTCCGCTATCTGCCCAAGAAGCGCCAGCGCGAGATTGCCGACCAGTACATCGCCCAGCTCGGCATCAAGACGCCCGATGCTGAAAAGCCCATCGGCCAACTCGGGCGGCAACCAGCAGAAAGCCGTGCTCGCGCGCTGGCTGGCCACCGACCCCGCCATGCTGATCCTGGATGAGCCCACGCGCGGCATCGACATTGCCGCCAAGCTCGACATCATGGACCTGGTGACCGCGCAGTGCCGCAAGGGCATGGCCATCCTGTTCATCTCCAGCGAGCTGCCGGAGGTGCTGCGCGTAAGCCACCGGCTGGCGATCCTGCGCGATCGCAAGAAGGTGGGCGAGCTGGCCGGCGCCGATGTGACCGAAGACAACCTGTGCCACGTGATTGCCGGCGGCGACGTGCCCGCCAGCCAGTCCAACACCCAGTCCACCTCCACCGGAGGCGCCGCATGAATCCCGCCAATCTGCGCGCACTGACCAGCCACCGATTGTTCTGGCCCGGCGTGACGCTGCTCCTGCTGTGTCTGCTCAACGCGTGGTTCAACCCGCATTTCTTTCACCTCGACGTTCGTAATGGGCATCTGTACGGCAGCCTGATCGACATCCTCAACCGCGCAGCGCCGCTGATGCTCGTCTCGCTCGGCATGACGCTGGTGATTGCGGTGGGCGGCATCGATATTTCGGTGGGCGCGGTGGTCGCCATATCCGGCGCCATTGCGGCATCGCTTGTCGGCGGCACGCTGGTCGTGCAGAACGGCCTGCCTGTCTACGTGACCAAGGTGCCGCTGCTGCTGGCGCTGCTCGCGGCCGTGGGCGCGGCGCTGGTGTGCGGCATGTGGAACGGCCTGCTGGTGGCGGGGGCGGGCATGCAGCCCATCATCGCCACGCTGATCCTGATGGTGGCCGGCCGCGGCGTGGCGCAGCTCATTACCGGCGGGCAGATCATCACCGTCTACTACGAGCCGTTCTTCTTCGTAGGCAACGGCTATCTGTTCGGCCTGCCGTTCGGGCTGTACATCGCCGCCGCCGTGCTCGGCCTGTTGCTGCTGTTGATGCATCGCACGGCGCTGGGCCTGTTCATCGAGGCCGTCGGCATCAACCCCGTGGCCGCGCGGCTTGCTGGGCTGAACACCAAGGCGCTGCTGTTTGGCATCTATGCGTTCTGCGGTGCCATGGCTGGTGTTGCGGGGCTCATCATCTGCTCCAACGTCAAGAGCGCGGACGGCAACAACGCCGGGCTGTTGCTGGAGCTTGACGCCATCCTGGCCGTCACGCTGGGCGGTACCTCGCTGGCGGGCGGCAAGTTCAGCCTGTGGGGCAGCGTGATCGGCGCGCTCATCATCCAGACGCTCACCTACGCGATCTACTCCATGGGCGTGCCGCCGGAAATCAACCTCGTGGTGAAAGCCGTGGTGGTGTTTGCCGTGTGCCTGGCGCAATCGCCGGCGTTTCGCAGCATGCTCTTTCAACGCCACAGCCGTGCAGGGGCGCAGTCATGAAAATCAATCCACGGCGCTTACCGTTCTACGTCACGCTGTTTCTGTTTGCGCTGCTGTTCGGCTTCGGTTCGGTCACTTACACGGGCTTCTTCAGCGTGCAGGTGTTTCTCAATCTGCTGATCGACAACGCGTTCCTGATCGTCGTGGCCATCGGCATGACGTTCGTCATTCTGTCGGGCGGCATCGATCTATCGGTGGGGGCGGTGGTGGCGCTGACCACCATGATCTCGGCCGCGCTGGTCGAGCACCACGGCTGGTCGATCGGTGTGGTGGTGCCGCTGGTGCTCGCCGTCGGGTGCCTGTTCGGCCTGGTGATGGGCGTGCTGATCCAGGTGTTCCGCATCCAGCCGTTCATCGTCACGTTGGGCGGCATGTTTCTCGCGCGGGGGCTGTGCTACCTCATCAGCATCGATTCGATCAGCATTACAGACCCGATCTATACCGCGCTGTCGCAGTACAAGATCCAGGTGGGCGGCGGCAACTACGTATCGCCCAGCGTGGTGATTGCGCTGGTGGTGTTTGCCGCGGCCGCGTGGCTTGCGCATTGCAGCCGCTTTGGCCGCACGGTGTACGCGCTGGGCGGCAATGAACGGTCCGCATTGCTGATGGGCCTGCCCGTGGCGCGCACGCGCATCCTCGTCTATGTGCTCAGCGGTTTCTGCTCGGCGCTGGGCGGGGTGCTGGTCACGTTCTACATGCTGTCCGGCTACGGGCTGCACGCGCAAGGCATGGAGCTGGACGCCATTGCGGCCACGGTGGTCGGCGGCACGCTGCTCACTGGCGGCGTGGGGCTCATCAGCGGCAGCGTGGTGGGCGTGCTGTTGCTTGGCGTCATCCAGTCGTTGATCACCTTTGACGGCACGCTCAGCTCGTGGTGGGCACGCATTGCCATTGGCGTGCTGCTGTGCCTCTTCTGCCTCATGCAGCGTTTCCTGGGGCGCGTGCAACGGGGACGTCATTGCCGCCCGCGAGCCCGCACAGGCCGGCGCAGCGGTCCAATGAATCGGCCAAGGACACTCCTGCCTCGGCCATGCTCATGCAGTCGCACGCCGTGCCACCGTTCAACTAGGCGCACGCATTCTTCCTGCTCAATGTCGGCCCGTCGCTCGAACGGGCCGACGCTCCGATGTCTTCCGTCGCGCACCCAACCTGCCAATGCATGCATGGATGCAGGGCGCAATGTGGACGCTTCAACTCACGCACTTAAGGTATTTCACGGCCTACCGATATGCAGACGTAGAAGATCCAACAATCCGGAGCACGTGCGTCCGGAGAAACAAAGCGGGGAAATCATGCCGTCTATCGTGCATTCGGTGCGCTTCAAATTGCTGGGCGCGTTTGGTCTGTGCCTGGTGCTTCTGTTGGCCACGGGTGTTTTGGGGTGCGCGGCCTGATGCGTCTGAACGGCAACATTGTCGACGCCTACACCAGCAACACGCTGCCCATCGCCAAGCTTGCCGAGCTTCGCAGCACGCAACTGGACGTACGCCTGCAGCTGCGCCGCGCGCAGGTCTTCACGGACGATGCAGCGCAGGTTGCTGAAGCCGTGCGCACCATGCGCGCAGATCTGGACAAGATCAACAGTGCGTGGAAGCAGTACTACCCTGCCAGCGTGACGAGCGAAAAGGAACGCGAAGTCGCCAGCAAGATCAACGACGCCCTGCCGCAATTCAACACCGCAACGAATGAAGCGATCGAAGCGCTGCAAAGCGGCCACCACGACGCGGCCGCACAGATCATCAACCGCCATGCCTCGTCCGGACAGGCCGTGAGCGACCTGCTCACAAAAGACATTGCGCTCAACCTGGAAGAGGCCAAGGCCTCCGTCGACGATAGCGAGGCCACCTACCACTCCATCTTCAGCGTGGCCGTTGTGCTGGTGTGTGCGGGGTTTGCGGTGGGCGTGGGCATGTGCTGGTATCTGCTGCGCGCCATCTCTCGTCCGCTGAGCCGCGCGGTCAACGTTGCGAACCACATTGCCGGCGGGCAGTTGGAGAACAACATCGTGATCGACACGCGGGGCGAGTTCGGCGAACTGCTGGCCGCCCTGCGCACGATGGACCACCAATTGGCCGAGACGGTGCGCGGCATCAAGGTATCGGCCGAATCCGTGACGGTGGCGTCCCAAGAAATTGCAGCCGGCAACATTGATTTGTCTTCGCGCACGGAACAGCAGGCCGCATCGCTGGAGGAAACCGCGTCGAGCATGACGCAGTTGACGGAGACCGTGAAGCAGAACGCTGAGAACGCCGCCCAGGCGGACAGCCTTGCCTCCAGCGCCAGCACGATCGCGCAGGCCGGCAACGAGGCCGTGCAGGCCATGGTCGGCACCATCGACCGGATCAGCACCAGCTCCGGCAAGATTTCCGAGATCACGGGGTTGATCGAGGGCATCGCCTTCCAGACCAACATCCTCGCGCTGAACGCCGCAGTGGAAGCGGCGCGCGCCGGTGAGCAGGGCAGGGGTTTTGCTGTCGTTGCCAGCGAGGTACGCACGCTTGCGCAACGCTCGGCCTCCGCCGCCAAGGAAATCAAGGGATTGATTGGTGACTCCGCTGCCGTCGTGCAGGCGGGCTCGCAGCAGGCCGCTGCGGTGGGCGAGACCATGAGCGAAGTGAAGGACGCCATCCGCCGCGTGTCGGAGATCGTGGCCGAGATTGCCGCCGCCTCTGCCGAGCAGAGCCGTGGCATCGAGCAGGTCAACCAAGCTGTCACGCAGATGGACGAAGTCACACAGCAGAACGCCGCCCTCGTCGAGCAGGCGGCCGCCGCGGCGCAATCGCTGGAAGAGCAGGCGACGACCTTGCGGCACGCGGTGTCGGTGTTCCGCTTGGCGGACGGGGCGGGACGGCCCGCGTTTGCTTAAGCGGCCCTGCGGATGAGGCGTCAGGCGCACTTCCATTAAGGAATTGCCGGTCTTGTAAAGTTGTTTCGTGCAACTATATTGGTTGCGCGAAACAACTATCTGAGGCCGGCATGGACATCATTGAAGCGCCCGCGCAATCGCGCGAACAGACCATCCGCGAGCTGCGAGAGGTGTCCCGCAAGCTCGTCCGCGAACTCGGCTTTATGCGCAACACGCTGGCCGAGAGCGACCTGCCGCCCTCCGCCGTACACGCGATTCTGGAGATTGCCGGTGCGCCCGGCATCCAGGCGCGCGACCTGGCCGAACGCCTGCGGCTGGACAAATCGAGCACCAGCCGCCAAGTCACGCGGCTCGAATCTGCGGGGCTGGTCGAACGCCGCACGTGCGCTGACGATGCCCGATCTTCCGAACTGCACCTGACCAAGAGCGGCCAGCAAGTGCGCCGCAAGATCGACGCATTTGCCTCCGAGCAGGTCTCCAACGCGCTGCGTCACCTGACCCCGGCAGATCAGCAGCGGCTTGTCGCATCGCTGTCGCAATACGTCAGCGCGCTGGCCGACGACAACGACCACAAGCCCGCGCAAGCCGCCGCTGATGCCGGCCCGCAGATCGTGCAAGGCTACGTGCCTGGCTGCATTGGCGACATCGCCAGCCTGCACGGCCGCTTCTACGCGCAGCACTGGGGCTTTGGCGTGTTCTTCGAGCGCCGCGTTGCCAAGGAACTCGCCGACTTTGCGCAATCCTTGCCCGACCCCGACAAGGCACTCTGGTTGTGTGTGGAGAATGGCCGCTGCCTCGCATCGCTGGCCATCGACGGAAATCCGCACTATCGTGCTGCACACCTGCGCTGGTTCATCGTGGATGATTCACTGCGCGGCACGGGCATTGGTCGCAAGCTCATGTCGCAAGCCATGCGCTTTGTCGACGAGCGCTTTGACGAGACCTACCTCAACACCTTCAAAGGCCTGGATGCCGCCCGTCACCTGTACGAATCGTTCGGCTTTCAGCTCACGCAGGAAGAAGCCGGTACGCAGTGGGGCAGCACCGTAACCGAACAACAATTCCGCCGCCGCAAACCGGGCTGACCTTGCGTCGCCCCAGGCGCACAAGGAGACCATACGTGACATCGCAACTCAATCTGGATGCCTATTTCAACCGCATCCAGTGGGGCGGCAGCGTCAGCCCAAACTACGACACGCTCGCGCAGCTGGTGCACGCGCACATGCGGCACATTCCGTTTGAAAACCTCGACGTGCTGCTCGGGCGCGGCATCCGCATCGACCTGGAGAGCCTGCAGAACAAGCTTGTTCACGCACGCCGCGGCGGCTACTGCTTCGAGCACGCCACCTTGTTTGCTGCGGTGTTGGAGCAGCTTGGCTTTCAGCCGACGCGCCACTCGTCGCGCGTGATCCTCCTCGCGCCGCGCACCGAGGCGCCGCGCACCCACATGTTCCTGACCGTGCCGTTGCCCGAAGGCACCTTCGTCGTCGACCCCGGCTTTGGCTCATTGGCCCCGCGTGTGCCTGTGCCGCTGGATGGCACGCAAGCCCATATCGACGGAGAACTGCACTGGATGGTGCGTGATGAAGACCGCTGGATACTCCGCGCCCAGGTGCGCAGCGACACGCCGGTCGACGCCTGGGTCACCACGATGGAGCAGGACTACCCGATCGATTTCGAAATGGCGAACCACTACACGAGCACGTATCCGAACTCGCCCTTCATGAACCGCATCCTCATGCGGTCGTTGACCGACGAAGGGCGCGTGACGGTCATGAATCGGGACGCCACGATCTGGCGCGGGAATACGCCGTACAGGTTCGAGCTGGAAGACCGCCGCGCGTTGCGAGGGCTGTTGGTTGAGTACTTTGGGATTGATTTGCCCGAGGTGGAGGGGATGCGGGTGCCGGGGGTGGAGGGGTGGAATTGAGGAGGACGGTTTGTAAGTCGCGCCGTCCGCCAGCCCATGTCAGGCCCGCTTCTGTAGGAACTTGCGAAGAACATCCGCAGTCCGTTCCGGCATTTCTTCAGGAAAAAAGTGGCCGCCATCAAGCGCATGACTTTCAACGTCACACGCGAAATTCCGCCAGATTTCTAACGGCCCGCCATCGTCTTGGTACCACTTTTCTATTCCACCATTTTTACTCCATACAGCGAGTAGCGGGCAGGTCACCTTTTTATTTGCAGCCATATCGGCAACATCATGCTCACGGTCGATCGTTGCGGCTGCTCGATATTCCTCACAAATTGCATGAACGCGCGCGGGATCGCGTAAAGCGTCAATATATGCATTTCGCACGTCTAGCGAGAATGCGTCAGACCGGCTTCCCCAATCGTTCAATGCATTATTAATGACCGCATCCGGCGCGGCGGAAATCAGCCGCTCTGGAAGCGGCGCGGGCTGAGATAGTAGGGACCATGGCCAGAAGGCCAATGCCAATTTGGCGTCAGCCTTGTTCCAGACGACTTCGGTCGGCAAGATATCGAGCACGGCAAGGTGGCGGACGCAAGCCGGGAAATCCAACGCCATCCGGTGTGCAACGCGGGCGCCTCGGTCATGACCGACGACCGAAAATTGCTCGTGGCCGAATCCGCGCATGAGTTCAACCATGTCTCTTGCCATTGCCCGTTTGCTATAGGGCGCGTGGTCTGGAGTCGAGGCCGGGTAACTGCTCTTTCCATATCCACGCAGGTCTGGGCAGAACACTTCATGCTGATCGGAGAGTCGTGACGCGATTTCCCTCCACATCAAATGTGTTTCAGGAAAGCCGTGAAGCAGAAGCAACGGTGGACCAGCGCCGAGTCTTTTGAGAAAGATCTCGGCTTCGCCTGTATTGACAGTGATGCCTGGGGCGCTATCGAAGATCATGGTGCCTCATAGAGGACGATGTGCGATTCATTATGGACGATGGACTGCTCTTTGCCCGACGTGTACCACGGACCGCTTACGATAGATTCATGCAACCAATGCAAGTGATCTACGCTTTCTCGTAGCTAAAAAAAGATAAAGAGCGGAATTGGATAGAGAAGAAAGAACAGCGCTCTATCAACCAGGTCCGTGCGGGCAATGATGAGTGTGCTTGCTGACGCGTCGACCGCTGGCGCCCCCGCCCGTCGCGGGTTCGCTTTGACTGCTGTTCTAATTATTTCTTGCGATTCACTCGGTCCAGCACCTGCAGCACTTCCCACCGGAACAGGTCGACTCCCACGCCATCCAACGCGGTCAGCATGAACGCCCCAATCGCGTCCATAAACCCGGCCTGGTATTCAAGGGCCTTGTTCTTGACGTGGAACTCGTAATGAAAGCGCAGCGTATGGGGCTCGAACAGCCGATGCACCTTCATGTTCATCCGCGTTTTGTGCAGATATTCCTTCGCGGCCAAGGCGCCCTGCGCATACAGGAGGTTGTCATCGACGTTCATCGGGCACCTCCGGACGGAGGACGTTGCGCGATGCAGGTGAACTGACAGTTTGCGGGGCGATGCCCGCGTGGGATGGGTACAGCTTGGGTCGGTTGATCCATTGTCTTGCCCTCTGGTTGATTGAGGAGCCACCCACCGGTGAGGGTGGGCGGGCACACGACAAGGTCTGCAATACCGATCAAGTTCACCACAACCGGCAGGGCCGAGGCCCTCCCTGCCGGGCCCGCCCATAGGGACGAACGACGGCACGCGAGGGCTATAACGGCACTCACGGGTGAACTTGAATTCGGGATTGCAGTCCCGGCTGCGCTTGGTTTGCGCGAGCGGGACAGAGTTTAGGGGCGGCAAGCAGCGGCGGCAAGTTGCGGTTTGTCTCGGGGCCAAATCAGAACGTATTCGTGGAGTCCAGAACGCCGTGCGCCGGGTTCGGAACTCGAATCGCCGAGTTCCGAACCTCAAATGCCGAGCAAAAAGCCTGACACGCCGGGTTCCGAGCCTCAGCCATCGAGTCCAGAACACCAACGGCCGAGTTCAGAACCTCAACGGCCGAGTTCAGAACCTCAATCGCGGAGTTCAGACCGTCGACCGTGCCCCAAAAAGCAGCATGTGTTGCTGAAAAAAGCAGCAAGCGCGAGGCAAAAAGGGTCACGCGTCGGGTTCAGAACCCCATGCGCGGCGTTCGGAACCCCGTGTGTCGAGGTCAAAGGTCCGATTCATTGCTGCAAAAGCAGCAGCGGCGGGGCAAAAAGCCTCGCGGTCGGGTCTTGGAGGGCGGCAAGCGGGGGTTGAGTGGCGGCAGTCGGAGGATTAACCCTCAAGCGCCGAGCTTGAGGCTCCGAATCCGTTCCGCCTGCCATGCCGCCAACGCAGTGCTCGCGTCGGCTTCTTCCTCCTTGGTCGCCTTCCGGGTTCTATACGGCGACGAACTGGCCGACAAAATCGGCGCGGAATTGTGTATGTCCTCAGCCAGCCAGCTCAAATAACCCCGACCTTCATCGCGATATTTTCGAGCTTCCGCCGTGGTGAGCCGAATCATGAAGCTGTAGCCAAAAGCGCCATGGTTGCAGTTGGCATCCAGATACAGTTCGCCGTCCGCTTCAAATAAAAACCAGCTCTGCGGTTCGTGGTCCAGCACCTGCATCAACGCCTCCGAGCGCGTAGTTGATTGTGTGAGTGGTTGCGAGCGATTGCTCGACATGCGATGGCGCATGGGCGGGCTTCGCACATGCGATCGCACTTTCGCATGATCGTGCCGGACGCTGCAATCGGCCGCCTAGCATGCAGGCGTTATTGACCATTGCTGCCGCCATGCCGATTCCATCGAAGATCAGCGGACCGAGCGTCCAGACACACATCAGCCCCAACGACGCGCCCGGCTCGTCGCCGGTAAAGCCGTCGCTCCCTCAGGCCCCCCAGCGCACCGCGCGTACGTCGCAAGGGGAGCTGGGCGCGCTGTCTGCGCGCGGTACGAAGCGCCCACGCGAGTCGAGCGGTGATGCTGCACAGCCGCAAGCCAAGCAACGCCGGGCGGATCTGCCCCGCTCGGAACTCCCGCGCACACACGGTGATGCCGACTCACGCATGGAGCGCATCATGCAAATGCAGGCCGAAACCATGATCCGCAGCGCAGAGATGCAGAACGTGCTGAACCGCGCCAACGCGCAAGCCAAGCTGATGGAAGAGGGCGCCAAGGCTGCCAAGGATTTGATCAACTAGCGTCGGGGTTCCGGATGCGTGTGCCGATTCCGGTCACCGATTCCGAGACAAGGCGCGCGTTGCCAATCTACGCCTGCCACACGGCATACCCTTCCTCGCGCAATCCGATCGCCAGTTCGACCTCCATCTCCCGCGCCGCCTCATAAGGCATCGGGTTGAAGCATTCGTACAGCTCGGGCATCAGGCGCAAGCCGTACTCGCGTACGAACCGATTCGATTTCAGCCCCGCCTTGTGCTTGTCAAAGCGCACGTCCGGCGACTGTCCTGTCATGCCGACATAGACGCAAGGTTTGCCGCCGAGGTAATCGGGATTGGCCTTCACGAAGCGCGCTTCGCTCAGCACTTGCCGCGACAGCTCGACGACATAAACGTGGTGGTGGTGACGTGGCATGGGGAGCGCTTCACCAGCGGAGTGGCGAAGCAGACAAGAAGCGGACGGTGGGCATGGATCGTAGCGCCACCGCGCTTCTTCTGCCACTGCGTGGCTGCATCAGGCCGCCGCGGCTGCTCCGTGCAAGCGGAAGAACGCAACCGCGTGGCTCAGTTGCTGGCCCTGACCTTCCAATGACGTGGATGCGGCCGCTGCCTGTTCGACCAGCGCGGCGTTCTGCTGGGTCACTTCGTCCATCTGCGTAATCGCCAGGTTGATCTGCTCGATGCCACGGCTCTGCTCGACAGAAGCGGCGGCAATCTCGCCCATGATGTCGGTCACGCGGGCCACGGCCTGGGTGACTTCGGTCATGGTCTTGCCGGCGGTTTCCACCAGCGAAGAGCCGTCCTCGATCTTTTGCACCGAGGTGCTGATGAGTTCCTTGATCTCCTTGGCGGCGCTGGACGAACGCTGCGCAAGGCTGCGGACTTCACTGGCCACCACGGCAAAGCCGCGGCCTTGTTCGCCCGCGCGGGCGGCTTCCACTGCGGCGTTGAGCGCGAGGATGTTCGTCTGGAACGCAATGCCTTCAATCAGGCCAATGATGTCGACCACCTTGGTCGAGCTGCTGCGGATGTCGCTCATGGTGTCGACCACGTTGCCGACCACGGCGCTGCCGCGTTGGGCGATCTCCGAGGCATCCGATGCGAGCACGCTGGCCTGCTGGGCATTGTCGGCGTTCTGCTTCACGGTGGAGGTCAGCTCTTCCATGCTGGAGGCCGTCTCTTGCAGAGACGAGGCCTGTTGCTCGGTGCGAGAAGAGAGGTCTTGATTGCCGGTGGCGATCTGGCCCACATCGCTGGCGATGCCGTGCGCAGCCTGGCGAACCTGGTCGATCAGCTTCACGAGGCTGGCCTGCATGTCCGACATGGAGGCGAGGATGCTGCCGCGCGGTGCCGTTGCGCCGCCGGGCACGGGGCCCAGGTCTCCGGAGGCCACGCGGCGCGTGATGTCGCTCAGGGCGTCGGGCTCGGCACCCAGGGCACGGGTCAGGCCGCGGGTGATGAGAATGCCGGCACCCAAGGCACCCAGCACAGTGGCAAGGCAGATGCCGATGAGCAGCGTGCGCTGGAAGGCGTAGCGCTCGGCAGACTGCTGCTCCATCTCGTGGGCGCGATCGCGGGCGTGTTCGCTGTAGGCATTGGTGGCCTTGATGAGCGCGGCCAGCAGCGGGCGGCACTGCTCGTTCATCATCGTGATCGATTCTTCGTGCTTGCCCGTAAGCGCGGCGTTGACAATGGCGAGCGCCACGGGGCCGTACTTCACCTCAACGCTGTCGATGTCAGCAACCAAGGCCCGTGCGCGGTCATCGGTGTCGCCGGCTTGCGCGGTCAACTCTTTGAGTTTGCTCAGGCGGCTCTGCACGTCTTCATGCGCCTGCTTAACAGCGGCTTTTTCCAGATCGATGTCCGAAGGCTTGGTCACGAGCACGAGGTTGCGCGCCGCAATGGCGCGGCGGTCCACTGCCGTGCGCACGCGTTCGGACAGCAAGGCCCGGGCGTTGACGCCGTTCACGTACTTTGAAAAACGCGCGTTCGACTCGCTCAGCGCCTGGACCGCAAGCGCTGAGACCAGCAGCACCAGCGCCGCCAGAAAGCCAAATGCCAAGGTGAGCTTGGTGCGCACCGTCAAGTTGTTGATCCCCATTGTGGTTTCCCCGGTCGTTCGGCCTTCTGACTGCGCCGTTTGTTGATGGCAGGCCCCGATGGCACTGCTCGAAAATTGCAACGGCAAGGAAACTTGATGCTGAAGCGACCAAGTGGGGGTAATCCTCTCCATGTGAGGAATTTTGAGAATTGGTGCAACTAACGCGAGCGTCATGGAGTAGCGCGATCTCAGTCCAGCACGAGGGCGAAATGCTCCGGTGGTGCACGTTGCCTGGGCAGGTAGTTGCGCAGGTGCGGGTGGTGATTAGTCTTTTTGGAGGGGCCGTTTGGTGGTGGTTGAGAGGGGGAAGAACGGTTCTGCTTCCTCCATGGCGCAGCAACTTCGCTGGATGCTTTGACCTTTCGTGGCGGCGGCAGCACGCGGCAGGCGCCGATCTAACATGGTCGACGACGCTATGCGCCTGTGCAGGGCAGCGGATAGTTGTCTCTCTCCTCCGAATCTGAGGACCAAGTCCATGGGCAACCACCGCATCGGCTCAACACCCACTACGCTGCCGCATCACCGCAACCAGGCGAACAAAGAGAACATTGCGCCGCAGCAGCCCAGTGGCAACCCGGTTCGGTCTCGGCAGGGCGTCTTGGCATCGCTCGCAGCGAGCCCGCGTCGTGCTGGGCGCGCGCTGCAGCGGATGCTGCATATCAATCGGCCCGCGGAGCCACCCGCCAAACCGCAGGTGGCCCGACCGGCTGCTCAGGTTCCACCACTCGTCCAGCAACCGGCCATGGCCAACAACGCCCCGGTGCGTCGCGAGGTTGCCGCGCCGCCCAGGTCTGTGCGCACGCCAGGCCATGGCGTGTCGGGTGGCAACACCTCGGTCCAGCATCATCGCGCGCGCGTATTGAGCCAGATCGAGCATTTGCCAACCGAGCACGGCAAGCAGGCGTGGCGCAAACCGATCGACGCCATGGAAACGCTCGATCGGCATGTTGCACATTTGCCGCCCGCGCAATCCGTCAAGCTGCTCCAGCAGATGCAGGTCATCCTGAGTATCAAGGACAATCATGCGCGCAATCTCAACCTGGATCACTTCGTTGCCTCGCTCAAGCCGGCCGCCGTGCACGCGGGGCCGCCGAGGGGAACGTCTTCGCCGGCACCGCGCGTATCGACTGCACGGATGCCTGCCGCAACGCCGCAGCGCCCGGCCGCCGCACCGACCAAGCTGAGCTTTAAGGACCTTGAGGAGTTCGCCAGCCAGCGGCGGCGTCCGGCCACGCAGGCGCACGGGATGCCCGCGCGAGGGCCGCAGGCTGGCCGGCCGGGCAGCGCACCAGCCACGCCCGCACATGAGTACACCGCCCCGATGCGGACGCTGGCCGACTTCGAGCGTGAGGCGGAGGAAGAGGCTGCTTACCATGGCCACACGCATCCCGATTACAGTGGCGCCCGTGCGAACTTCGACAGCTATCTCGCGCGCCACAATCAGGCGCCGGAACGCCGCGCGCAGTCCGCACCGCCGCGCATGCAGCGCGTTGCTCCGTCCACGCTCGACCATGCGCAGCGCGCCCAGATTGCGCACGACGAAGACGAGCGTGCCCGCTACCACAACGAAAGGCCGAACTATCAGCAGGCCTACGCAGACCATGAGGCCCGCCAACCCGCTCCGGCTGCTGTTGGGCTCAGGCGCGCGGCGCGCCCGGCGCCTCGCCAGTTGACCGCGAGCGAGCTGCAGTCGATTCACCACGAGGAAGATGAGCGCGCGAAGTACTTCAGCGAAAGCCCGGACCATGCGGGCGCGGAAGCCGCATACCGGGCGCGGCATGGGCTGTGATGGGTTTGTGCCGGGTCTGACTCGGTGCTGGGCGCGGGATATCTCGAACGTCGTCCTCGGCTAGCGCGATCCCCCAAAGAGCTGACTGACCACGCCGCGCAGCCAACGGTTGCCGGCTTCGTGGTGATACCGCGCATGCCAGTGCTGCCGCACGGCAAAGCCCTCCACCGGAAATGGACACGCGCGAACGGCCAGATCATTGGCCTGTGCGAGCGTCTCGCCAATGTGGCGGGGCAGCGTGGTAATCAAGTCCGTCGTTTGCACAATCGCGCCCAGCCCGAGGAACCCCGGCAGTTCCAGCACGACTTGGCGCTCGATGCGCTCGCGCGTCAGCGCCTGCTGGAGAAGCTGCGCCCCCGTGCCTGCGGTGACGGCGATGTGCCCCTCTGCGCAGTACTGCTTCACGCCAAACCGGGTGCGGATTCTCGGGTGATGGCGGTTGGCCAGGCATACCCAATCCTGCTCGTACAACTGCTGCTGATAAATGCTGCCGCTCAGCCACGGCACGTAGCCGATTGCCAGGTCGGCCTCGCCGGATTCGAGCGTGCGTTCCGTATTGCCGTCAATCCGGGCAGCCTCCAGCCGGACACCGGGCGCCTGGGCGCGTACATACGCCAGAAGACGCGGCAGCAGCGTGATGTGGCTCGCGTCTGTCATGCAGATGCGAAAGCGCCGCTGCGCCGTTGCAGGGTCGAATGCAATCTCCCACGCAGCAAAGCGCCTCAACGATTCGAGAATCTCCCGGCACGGGCCGATCAGGGCGTCGGCCTGCGGCGTGGGTGCCATGCCTCCCGGCGTGCGGATGAAGAGGGGATCGCGCACGTAGTCGCGCAGGCGCCCGAGCCAGATGCTGACGGTCGGCTGGCTCTGCCCGAGCTGCTCGGCTACGCGGCTGACGTTGCGCACGTCGTAGAGCAGGTCAAACAGCTGCAGCAGCTTCAGGTCGGGCAGATCGGTCAGCAACGCGGCACTATTGTCCATGGCAATAACGGTATTTTGATCATTGTATTGTCAGTATAAGTGCCGCCTCCTATCGTGCAACCACACGACAAGGAGACGCCATTGAAGATTGCGATTCTGGGCGCCGGCGCACTGGGCTGCGCCATCGGCGCAGCGCTCACGGAAGGCGGACACGAGGCCTGGCTCATCAGCCGTTCACCGGCGCACGTCAACGCCATGCGTGGCGAGGGCCTGCGGGTTGACGACGCGCAGGGCACGCGCCGCATCCCGGTGTTGGCGGCGACGCAGGCTGCGGAAGTCGGCGTAGCGGAATTGGTCATCGTGCTCGTCAAGTCCTTCCAGACCGATGCGGCCATGCGCGGCGCGGCCGCACTCGTTGGGCCCGATACGCTCGTGCTGTCGTTGCAGAACGGCCTGGGGCATGAAGCGATCCTGGCGGAGATCGTGGGCGGCGAACGGGTGCTGGCGGGCAAGACCTACGTGGGCGGGGTGTTGCGTGGCCCCGGTCACATTCAATCCGGCGTGGTTGGCAAGGCAACGTACATCGGCGAACTCGACGGCCGCGTGACACCGCGTGTGCAGGCCATTGCAGACGCATTCAACGCAGCGCGGCTTGCGACCACCGTCAGCGAAAACATTGTCGGCACGATGTGGGACAAGCTGCTGGTGAACGTTGCCACGGGTGCGCTGACGGGTATCACTCGACTGACCTACGGCCAGCTCTACGACGATGCGCTGCTCAAGGCCACCTCGCTTGCGGCGGTGGCCGAGGCCATCGCGGCGGCGCAGGCCGCCGGCGTGAAGCTCTCGATGACGGACCCGGAGCAGGCCTGGACGCTTGCCGCCGAGGGACTTCCCGCGGCGTTCAAGACATCGATGCTGCAAAGCCTGGAGAAAGGGTCGATCACCGAGATCGATTTCATCAACGGTTCGGTTGTGCGCTATGGGCAGCAGTACGGCGTGCCGACACCGGTCAATGCCACGCTGGTCGCTTGCATCAAGGGCATCGAGCGCGCGATGGCTGACCGTCAACGCGAGGAGACCACCGCATGAGCGCCCCAAAGCCTATCTGGAACACGTTGCCATCTGGGTGAAGGACATCCACTGGCACATCCGCTTCTTCGAAGACGTGCTGGGCATGACCCTGCGCGAGATCGATGGCACGCCCGAAGCACCCCGGCAGTACTGGACTCTCGGCGGTCTGCAGTTCATCCACGCCCCGGAGTTCGAGGGGCGGGAGGGGCGGCTGGCTCACCTCGGCGTGATGTGCGAAGACCTTGAAGCGGCGCTGGCCCTGGCACAGGGTTTCGGCGTGACCGAAATGCCGCAAGGGCGTAACTGGCTGCGCTTGCCGGACGGTCTGGCGGTCGAGCTCATTCAGGCCAAGCCGGCGTCTTGCGTGGCGCAGGCGCTGGCCATCAACCCACGCGCACAGGCATGACCATGACCATCGTCGAAAAATATTGGGACGACGCCCGCGAGGGCGACACGTGTGTGAGCCCCGCTTACACGGTCACGAAGGAACGCATTCTCGCCTACGCGGACCTCACCGGTGACCACACGCCGGTGCACGTGGATGAGGCCTATGCCAATGCCAGCCACTTCGGCTGCATCGTCGCGCATGGCTTGTTCGGACTGTCGATTGCCGACGGCCTGAAAACGCAGAGCGACTACCGTTTCCTGCCCGGCATGTCGCTCGGCTGGACCTGGGATTTTCTGCTGCCGATCAAGGTGAACGACGTGCTGCACGTGAAGTTCCGCGTGGGCGAGATGCGGGCAAGCAAGAGCCGTCCGGGCTGGGGCATCGTCGTGCTGCCATCGGAGCTGATCAACCAGGACGGTCAGGTGGTGCAGCGCGGCGAACATCGTCTGATGGTGCCGCGCCGGCCGGAGCGTTCTGATGCAGGCGCGCCCTCTGGAAGGTATTCGCGTTGTCGACTACAGCCACTTTCTCGCCGGTCCTTACGTCGGCCGATGCCTGGCCGCACTCGGCGCTGAAGTGATCAAGGTCGAGCGCCCCGGCACCGGCGACGCCGGCCGCCAGCACGCCACCGTGCTCGACGACGAGCAAAGCGGCTATTTCCTGCAGCTCAACATGGGCAAGCGCGGCGTGAGCGTCAACATGAAGGACCCGCGCGGCAAGGCATTCATGCAGCGGTTGTGCGACTCGGCAGACGTGTTCATCGAGAACTACCGACCCGGCGCGCTGGACAAGCTTGGGCTGGGCTATGCCGAGCTGTCGGCGCGCAATCCGGGCCTCGTCTATTGCTCGATCTCGGCCTACGGACATACCGGGCCGGATGCGCATCGCGCCGGTTTCGGGCTGATTGCCGAAGCCAAGAGCGGCATCATGCAGATGGTCGGCACGCCCGGCGAGCGGCCGCCGCTGTTGCGCATCTCGCTCGGTGACATGTACACCGGCATCCACGCCGTTGCCGCCATCAACGCGGCCTTGCTGGGGCGCGTGAACAGCCAGCGCGGACAGCACATCGACATGGCGCTGTACGACACACTGGTGTCGATGCATGAATACGCGGTGCAGTGCTACACCCTGCAGGGCGTGCTGCCCGAACAGACCGGCCACGACATGCCGACCTCGACGCTCTACGGCGTGTTCCGTGCGGCGGACGGTGACCTCGTGATTGCGGCGCAGGTGGACGACGCGTGGAAGCGCTTTGCCGCGCTGGTCGAAGCGCATGGCGGCCCGGCGGGCTTCGGCGCCGACACGCGGTTTCATGCGGGCACCGGGCGCAACGCGCACCGCGCCAAAATCCTTTCTGTGGTGGAGCCCTGGGTGGCAGCGCGTTCGGTGGCATCGGTGCTGGAACTGCTGGATGGCATCGATGTGCCGTGCGCCAAGGTGCAGCGCATCGACGAGGTGCTGGCCGATCCGCAAATTCAGGCGCGCGGGATGGTGGTCGAGCAACAGCACCCGCGCTACGGCACGTTGCGCCTGCCCAACCTGCCGTTCAAGTTCTCCGACTGCGATACCACCGTGCGCGACGTGGCCCCCGACCTGGGCCAGCACAACGCCGAAGTGGCGCGCGCCCTGGGTTTCAGCCCAGACGAGATCCGTGCGATGCAGGCCGAAGGCGTTCTCTATTCGAAGCGAGTCAATGATGACTGACCACTATGCGGTGATCGGCAACCCGATCTCACACACCAAGTCGCCGCTCATTCACGGCCTTTTTGCGCAAGAGGCGCGGCAGGACATGCAATACACGGCCATCGAGGGCCCGGTTGAGCCGGATACCGCGTTTGCCGATGTTGTGCGCACGTTCGCCGCGGGCGGTGGCAAAGGCATGAACGTGACGGCGCCGTTCAAGCTCAAGGCGTTTGCGATGGCCGATGAGCGCAGTGAGCGCGCAGCGTTGGCCGGTGCTGTCAACGCAATGAAGTTTGAGGGCGGCCGCATCCTCGCCGACAACTTTGACGGCATCGGGCTCGTTCGCGACATCGAGATCAACCTGGGCTTGCCCATGTCCGGCAAGCGCGTGCTGATGCTGGGGGCCGGCGGGGCCGCGCGCGGCGCCCTGCTGCCGTTTCTGGAGGCCAAGCCGGCGGAGTTGGTCATTGCCAACCGCGATGTCGCAAAAGCGCAGGCGCTGGCCGCGCAGGTCGCCGGGCGCGGCGCGGTCGTCGCCTGCGGATATGCCGAGCTGGAGGCAATGGGCCGCTTCGATCTGGTGGTCAATGCCACCTCGGCCAGTCTCACGGGCGATCTGCCGCCCGTTCCGCCAAGCATCTTCCGCCCCGACGGGATGGCCTACGAACTGGCGTATGGCAAGCGCCTGACGCCGTTCCTGCGGCTTGCCCGCAACGCGGGTGTGCGCAATCTCGCCGACGGTGTCGGCATGCTGGTCGAACAGGCGGCTGAGGCGTTCGCGTGGTGGCGCGGGGTGCGTCCGGACACGCGCCCGGTGATCGATCGGCTGACCGTCCCGCTCACTGAGTGAATTGCCCACGGAGGCCCGAATGAAGCGCATCCTGATGCTGCATGGCGTCAATCACAACATGTTCGGCAAGCGCGACCCCGTGCAGTACGGAACGATCACGCTGGCCGAGATCGACGCAAGGTTGCAGGCGTTGGGCGCCGAACTTGGCGTGCAGGTGGAGTCGTTCCAGACGAACAGCGAAGGGGCGATGTGCGAGCGCATTCACCGTGCGTTCGAAGACGGCCAGGACGCCGTGCTGATCAACGCCGGCGCGTGGACGCATTACAGCTACGGCATTCGCGATGCGCTGGCGATCCTGACGTGTCCGGTCGTGGAATTGCATATGTCCAATATCCACGCACGCGAGCCGTTCCGGCATCACTCGGTGTTTGCCGACATCGTGAGCGGGCAGATCTGCGGGGTTGGCGTGCAGAGCTATCTGTTGGCCCTGCGCGCGGCGGTCTCGGCAATCGATCCAGCTTAGCCTCGGCAAATGCTATGGATGAAGCGTCTCGCCCTTGTTCAGCATATCGACGAATTGAGCGATCTTTTTTTCGCGCGTTTCGGCCTTTTTCACGTTCTGGATCCTGAACAGAATCGCGTACCGGTTCTGGCCATTTAGCGTGGCGAAGAATCGCTTGGCCTTCGGGTTGGCGTCGAGAGCCTGCTGCAGATCATCGGGCACCGTGGATGCACTGGGAGACGAATAGGCAGCCTCCCAGCGGCCGTCCTGCTTGGCCAGATCGATGGCGCGAAGGCCGGCGGGGCGCATTCTCCCGGCGGCAATCAACGCTTCGGCCTTGGCGGTGTTGATCTTCGACCAGATGCTTTTGGCGGTCCGGGGCGTGAACCGCTGCAGCCAGTAGTGCTCGTTCTCCGCCTGCTTTTGCCCATCAATCCATCCGTAGCAGAGGGCGCTCTCAACAGCCTCTGCGTAAGACACAGTGCATTGCTCGGCCGATCGCTTTGCGATGCGGAGCCAGACGCCGGTCGCTGCCTCTGCGTGGGTTTCCAGCCAGGCTTCCCAGGCTTCCTGGTTGGGGAAGGAAAGTGTTGGATCGGCCATTGGTTTGTCGCTAGCGTCATTCGCGCCTGAAACCGAGCACACCTCTGCCCATTGCATTTTCAGACACCAGTGGATTCGGCATCCAGGCCGTCCTCACTTCCAGCGTGTCTCCGTCCAGCGTATAGAACCGTTCCTGCTCCGTGCCGTTCCAGGCTTCATTCCAGCACGCGTCGACCTTCGTGATGAAGCGATCGCCCTCGACCCGATACCGACCGGTGTAAGCCACGATCGTGCGGAACAGCGCCGCCAGCTTCTCGTCTGTATTTCCCGGCTCGCGCACCTTTGCGGTGAGAAGCACCATCATGCGGCCGTCAGCGCCAAAGACCAATGAACCCTTGGGCTCCGCGCCCCAGGGCTGCGAGCGCTCCTTTGTGTCTTGAACCTCGGTCTCGAAAGAGACCAACCGCCAACTGCCGTGCAGCTTTGTGTCGTGTTCAGGCATATCGTGTCCTGTCGTCGTCCGTTGAACAGCTCGCCCGGGGTTGACTCGGGCTTTGCCAGCGTCGGGATTTGCATATTAGTAGCAGCGCTATCCGAACGCCTGCACGCGCCGCGCCGGACATCGGCTATCGACCATCGGGGGAGGGGCACGCCATCCTTTAGAATCGCGGACTTTGCCCGTACTCCCATGTGGTTCAAAAACCTTCAGCTTCATCGTCTGCCGGCGCCTTGGGCCGTGACCCCCGACCAGCTTGAAAAGTGGCTGGCACCCCACGCGTTTCAACCGGGCAACAGCGTAGAGAAACAGACCTCCGGCTGGGCATCGCCGCGCGAGGATGGCGCGCTCGTGTATGCAAACAATGGGCAGATGCTGCTGACCTTTCGCGCTGAAAAGAAGCTGCTGCCGGCGTCCGTCATCAACCAGGTGACCAAGGCCCGGGCGGTAGAGCTGGAAGAACAGCAGGGTTTCAAGCCCGGCCGAAAGCAACTGCGCGAACTCAAGGAGCAGGTGACCGACGAACTGCTGCCGCGCGCCTTCAGCATTCGGCGCGATACGCGGGTGTGGATCGATACGGCAAACGGCTGGCTCGTGATCGATGCGGCTTCGCAGGCGGTTGCCGACGACGTGCGCGGCCTGCTCGTGAAATCGATTGACCAGTTGCCGCTTACCAATGTGCACGTGGCGCATTCGCCGGTGGCTGCCATGACGGAGTGGCTGCTCTCCGGTGAGGCGCCCGGCGGCTTCACCGTCGACCAGGACGCCGAGTTGCGCTCGACGGGCGAAGGCGGCGCCACCGTGCGATACGTTGGCCACGCGCTCGAAGCGGAAGACATGCGCCGTCACATCGAGGCGGGCAAGCAGTGCATGCGGCTCGCCATGACGTGGGACGACCGCGTCTCCTTCGTGCTGACGCCGTCACTCCTGATCAAGCGCGTGACGCCGCTCGACGTGATCAAGGAAGCCGAAGACCCCACCGCGCAGAACGACGACGAACGCTTCGACTCGGATGTCGCGCTCATGACGGGCGAGTTGGCGCGGATGCTGAGCGACCTGGTCGACAGCCTGGGCGGCGATCAGCTCGACGCCGTGCAACAGGCCAAGGCGGCCTGAGCTTCGTCAGCCGGCTGGCGGTTGCCCGGTGAACACCGCCAGTTGCGCCTCGAAAGCGCGCCGATAAGCGGGCCTGGCTTCGCCGCGTGCGACATAGGCGGCGAGGCTCGGGAATTCGTCCAGAAGGCCCGACGGCCTCAGCCGGAGCAGCACCGACACCATCAACAAGTCCCCCGCGCTGAATGCGCCATCGAGCCAATCGGCATCGCCCAGCCGCGCAGACAGTTGATCCAGCCGACGGCGGATGTGGTCCATGACCAGCGGCAGGCGCTCGGGAGTCCAGGGCTTGTCGCCCTCCTGGAACTTGGCCGTGACGAGCTCAAGAATCGGCGGCTCGATGGTGCTGAGGGCCGCAAACATCCACGTGATCGCGCGTGCCCGGGCATGGCCGTCGTCTGGTAATAGAACCGGGTGCCGCTGGGCGATATGGAACACGATCGCGCCGGTCTCGAACAGTGCCAGGTCGCCCTCCTCGTAGGTGGGAATCTGGCCGAACGGATGCAGGCGCAGGTGCGCAGGCTCTTTCATCGCCTGAAATGAGACCAGCCGGACGTTGTAGGGCTGGCCGGCTTCTTCCAGCGCCCAGCGAACGCGCGTGTCGCGCGCCAGTCCTTTGCCGCCATCGGGGAGCGTTCAAAGGCGGTAATGGTGGGGATCATGCATGCGCTCCGATGTGTGGCCGGCGCCACCCCCAAAAACGGTGGTACCTGCGTTTGTTTGAAGTCCGGGGTGCGGCGATACCACGCTGCCGTCGCCACGGCAGGGCTATCAAGAACGCCTTGCCGCGGAGCGCACCAAGAAGGCGCATGGTAGCGCGATCACCCCCTAGGGAGGGGGCTGCAGGGCCCGATAGGCAGCGGCTTTCCCACGTAAAATCCGCAAGCGCGCCGCCATGCTCGGCGCCCTGTTTTGATATCCGGATGCACGTCGATCTTCTTACCCTTTACCTCCTTGCCGTCGGGATCCTGCTCGCCAGCGCCGGAATGCTGTTCTGGGAGCATCGGACCAATCCCCGGCGCAGCAAGGCGTTGCGCCTGCTGGCGGCCGGGTTTGCGACGCTCGCGCTCGGCTGCACGGCCGTGCTGTTCCGCCATGCTGTGCCCGGCGCGATGGGCGCGGCGCTCTGCAACCTCATCATGCTGTGCGGCTATCTGCTGGTGCTGTCCGGCGTTGCTGCGCTGAATGGGCGCCAGTATCGTGGCACAGCAGCGGGCGTGCTCATCGGTATGGCCTTGATTTGGGCGATGTGGGGTGCGCAGAGGCAAGACCTGCTTTGGAACTACGTCAGCGCGATTCCGATCGCGTTGGTCAGCGCGATGACGGCCCGCGAAATGTGGCGATGCGACGCGATGATGCCGCTGCGCCCGCGGCAACTCGTGGTGGTGGTGACGACGTTGCATGCCGCGCTTTACCTGGCCCGCGGGCTTGCATTGCCCTGGCTCGTCGCGGCATATGGGCCGGCCATCCAATCGGCGGCCAGCAAGTTGACGATGATCGAAGGCGTCTTGTACGCGATGGTCCTGCCAATGACGCTGCTGAAGCTCATTCGCGACGAGGCTCACGGCCAGCTTCTGACCGAATCCCAGACGGACTATCTGACCCGTCTTGGCAATCGCCGCTGGTTCTTCGAGCAGGGCGCACGCCTGATTGACAGTATCGGCAGTAACCTCCCAGTCGCCACGCTCGTGTTCGACCTCGACCGGTTCAAGGCCATCAACGATCGCTACGGACACCAGGCCGGCGACACTGTCCTCAAAGTGTTTGCCGAAATCGCGCAGGGCGTGCTCGGCCCCGACGTGGTGCTTGCGCGCATTGGCGGCGAGGAATTCGCGGGGTTGCTGTTGGGCGATGACGCAGGCCAAGCCAGAGCCCGGGGCGAGGCCGTGGCCCGGTGCTTTGCCGAGGCGGTTCAACGCCGCAGCGACAGCGCTGGAATCCTGGCGACAGTCAGCATCGGCATGGCCCAGTTCGACGCCGCCGTGCCGTCGCTCGCGGATGCCCTGGCGGCGGCAGACAAGGCGCTGTACCGCGCCAAATCGCTGGGCGGCAATCGGCTTGAAGTGGCGCAGACTGCCGGACAGGTCGACGCGACTGTGCTTTCGTAACGGTGGACGTTGCTCAGTCCGCCCGCCCGGCGCGCAGGTCGCTCTTGCGGATGAGCTGCAACAGCGTCTCCGCGGGCTTGCTCAGGCGCCGCGCAGCCAACGTGATGAATTCGATAGCGGGCAGCGGCGGCAACACATCGCCATTGACTGGCGGCACGAGCCCGCCACCCGCCAGGTTCTGCGCACGCACGGTAATCCCCAGCCCGCCGCGCGCCGCGGCAATACATCCCGAATGACTGCTGCTGGTGCAGACGATGCGCCACAGCCACCCCGTTGCGGCCAGCGTGTCCAGCACGATCGAGCGCGTCACGCTCGGCTCGTTGACGAGGATCAGCGGCAGCGGCTGACTCACGTCGACCACGGTGCCGGGCCGGGCCAGCCATTCGAGCTGCCCTCGGAATAGCGGCACACCGCGTCGGCCGCCTTCGCGACGCTTGCCGACAATCAGGTCCAGCGAGCCGTCTTCGATGCCTTCGTACAGCTTGCTGGTCATGCCCATCGTGATCTCGAGTTCGACATCCGGATGCGTCGCCCGAAACGCTGCCAGCAGATTGGGCAGCGGCCCCTGCGCCAGGTCTTCCGAGGAACCGAGCCGGACACGTCCCTGCAATCGCGGCGCACTGAACTGCAGCTCGGCGCGCGCCAGGGATTCGAGGATCAGCTTCGCGTGAACGAGCAGCGCCTCGCCGTCCGGCGTGAGCGACACCGAATGGGTATCGCGCACAAACAGCCGCCGGTTGACGCTGTGTTCCAGACGGCGGATGTGATCGCTGACCGACGATTGCGACAGGTCCAGCTGCCGCCCGGCCTCCGTAAAGCTATGGGCCGCGGCCACGGTGGCGAAGGTTTGGATCCAGACGGGATTGAGCATGCGGGCATTGTCATCGGAGTTTCCGATAACAGTCAACGTCTCTAGAGGGGTTCCCGATTGGCCGCTCGTCGGTAGCATTGCGGGTGGATGTCCGGCCCTTTCCGGACAGGCATTCCAGGATTCACATGCAGACCGCCTCAACTTCGGCCACCCCAGAGAGCACTTCCCAGAAGGCCATGCTGTGGATCGTCTTCGCCGGCTTTTTCATGCAGGCGCTGGACACAACCATCGTCAATACCGCGCTGCCGTCGATGGCGCGCAGCCTCGGCGAAAAGCCGCTCGACCTGAAATCGGTGGTGGTGGCCTACACGCTGACCATGGCGATGCTGACGCCGGCTTCAGGATGGCTGGCAGACAAGTTCGGCACGCGGCGCGTGTATTTCACGGCGATCCTGATTTTTGTTCTCGGCTCGGTGTTCTGCGCGACGGCGCATACGCTGCCGCAACTGGTGATCGCACGCGTGCTGCAGGGCGTTGGTGGCTCGATGCTGTTGCCGATCGGCCGGCTGGCCGTGTTGCGCAATATTCCAGGCGAGCAGTACATCGCGGCATTGGCCTTCGTGTCGGTGGCGGGGCAGGTGGGGCCACTCCTGGGGCCGGCCCTGGGCGGCTGGCTTGTACAGGATGTTTCGTGGCACTGGATTTTCCTGATCAACGTGCCGGTGGGTTTCGTAGGGTTGTTTGCGGTACGGCGCTATCTGCCGCACGATGCCGTGCGCGCCGTGGCGCCATTCGACTGGCTTGGCTGCGGGCTGCTGTCGCTGTGCATGGTGGCGTTCTCGCTGGCGCTCGAAAACGGCGCGCAGAGCCCGTGGAGCGCGGTGCTGATCGCCGTGAGCGTGGTCAGCGCGCTGCTCTATATTCCGCACGCGAGGCGGCGGGCGGCGCCGCTGTTCCAGCTTGCGCTGTTTCGTGAACCGAATTTCAGCGTTGGGCTCGTCGGCAACCTGTTCTGCCGCATTGGCTCGGGCGCCGTGCCCTTCCTGCTGCCGCTGCTGTTCCAGTTGCAGCTTGGCTATTCGCCGTTCCATTCGGGGTTGCTGCTATTGCCGATTGCCATTGCCGGCATGCTCGCCAAGCGCTGGGTCGTTCCCCTCGTGAACCGCTTTGGATATGACGTGTTCCTGCAGGTCAACACGTGGGTGGTTGGCATCTCGATCGCCTCGTTTGCGGCCATGTCGCCGGGCTGGCCGCTGGCGCTGTCGATCGTGCAACTGTCGGTGTTCGGGTGGGCGAATTCGATGCAGTTCGCGGCCATGAACAGCATCACGCTCAAAGGCCTGTCGCACCAGGATGCCGGCAGCGGCAACAGTTTGTTCTCGATGGTTCAGATGCTCGCCATCGGCCTGGGCGTATCGATTGGGGGCGGGCTGGTCAGCCTGTTCTCGGTCAAGCTTGGCGTGGCAGCGCCGGCGTATCGGCTGGCATTCTTCACCATGGGCGTGGTGACCGTACTTTCTGCGTTCATCTTCCGCCGGCTGGATGCGCGGCCCAAACCGTCTCGTACCGAAAACGTGGAGGCCGAGGCAGTACAGGCGCGCTAACGATTGCAGGCGCTGCATCCGAGTCGCTTGCCAAGAGGCAGCGGGACGAGCCGGGCGCGCGGTACGGCTCAAGTCGTCAGACGTAAAAGAGGTCGGTTGCCCAGCGGACGTGCTGCGACGTGCGGGTTATGTTGGGACTAAATGCCCCGCAAAACGGCTGGCAGGTCATCCGCGCATGCGCAGGAGATCTGCGTAAGAGACCAATTTGCGTTTTCCTGGTCCCAGCGTCTTGCGCTTCGACGCGGGGCGGGCGGGCTTGCCGCGCTCGAATTTGGCGGCCGCACGTGCATCTTCCTTGGCATGCACGGTGGCGGACTTGGCTTCCGCCTTGACGCGTTCGGCTTCGCGCCGTGCCGCAACGCGCTCCTCGCGGGCCACTTCCTGTGCGGCCGAGAGGATTTCTGCCTTGAGCAGATCACGTCGCTGTTTGGCGGCAACGCGGGCAGCCTGCAGTTGTTCCTTCCGTTGCCGGAGCCACTCTTTTCGGCTCACCGGCGCGGGCCGTGCCTCTGCCGGCACGCTGAGCCTCAAGGCGCGGCTGACGGCGACTTTCTCGGCGTGGATCTGGCGGCGCGGATCGTGTTTCGCATCACTCATGGTGCGTGACGCTCCCTGGCGGCAACGCTGTGCCGCCGTGTACCGGCAGCGGATGGCGGGTCATGGCGTTCATTCGGACAACCGTACCATAGGGCTTCATATCACGCAGGGGTGATGCCCGGTCCTCAGGCCTCCGGCAGTCCTGACGGCACGAGCGCAGGTGCGGAGCGGCCATGCGATTGACGCCAAAAGATACTGATCTGTATCATTTGGCGAGCACTGCACAGGAGGCGCAGCGTGAACCCGCAGAGAACGATCGACTACCGCTACCGGCCCACCTTCGAAAGCGCATTGCTGGGCACGGGGTTCTTCCTCTTCTGCGCGGTGTTTGCCGGCTACCTTGCCGTGGACATGGGCGCGGGCTGGATTCTCGATGGCCTGATCGCCCCTGATCTGGACGGCGCAGGGGTTTTCTGGTGGTTGATCGCCTTGGTCTCGCTGGGCTTTGTGGCGCCGGGGTTTGCCAGCATGCGGCTTGCGCTCGCGAAGGAGCGGTGCATCACGCTTTCGTCCAGCGACGTCGCCATTCCGGTGCGGTATTCCACGTCGGAGAAAACCGTTGTGCCGTTGCGCGACATCGCCGGCATGACGATGCAGACCGTGAAATCGTCCCGCATCCTGACCATCGTCAGCGGCGATGCCAAAACGCAGGTCTCGGAACGGCTCTTTGAAGACCGGGCCAGTTTCGAGGATTTCCTGACGCGGCTGCAGTTCCTACTGCGGGCCGCGTAGCGGGGCGCCGGTGTTGCCGGGGCCCGCACACGCTTCGCGTTACTTCACAGGCGTCAAGATCGGCGCGCCCTTGTTCTTGATGAGCAGCACCACGAACTTGGCCGGCTGCGTCGCGCTGGCGTTGCGCCCCACGGTGTGGACGTCGTTGGGGCCTTCATGGAACGTATCGCCTGGCTTGAGCGTGGCCTCCTTGCCGCCCTTGACGCCCATGACGATGCTGCCCTCCAGCACGTAGACAAACGCGTGGGCGTCGTGGCGATGCACGGGGTCGACCGCGCCCGGCGGGTAGTCCACCACGATCATCTCCACTTCCTTGCCCGGGTATTCGGGCAGCGTATCGGTGCGCAACGGCGTGACGCTCGCTTGCGGTGCCGCCATCGCCGGCGCCGCAGCCAGCAGAAGCGGCAGCATCAACGTTGCCGCACGCGACACGATGGTTTTCATGGCTTGGAACGGCATGGCGTTACTCCGCGTGATTCCGGGCCAGCCATTGCTGGAAACCCAGTTGGCCGATGCGTGCCTCGCCCAGTGGCACGAGCGACAGTTCCTCGACCTGCCCGCCGACGTATCGCGCGTTCCGGTCTTTCACGACGGGGCGTGCATCGCCGACCGACTTCAGATAGCGCGCGACGGTTTCCGCGAAGGGTGCGCGGTCGGGGCCGGCAATGTCGATGGTGCTGTTCAGCGGGGCGCCCACGACGACCTCCGCGAGGATGGCCACGACGTCGTCCACGGCAATCGGCTGGAACAGCCCATCGCCGATGCGTACCGTGCCGTCGTTGGTGCTGAGATCCGCAATGCCGCCGATGAACTCCATGAACTGCGTGGCACGCACGATGGTGTACGGCACGCCGGACGCTTCCACAGCTTCTTCCTGCGCGACCTTGGCGACGAAGTACGGGTTTTCGGGCATGCGATCGGTGCCGACAATCGACAGAGTCACGTGGTAGCGCACGCCGGCGGCCAGTTCTGCCTTGCCAAGGTTGCGCGCGGAGGTGCGGAAGAAATCGAGCACCGCCTGCGGCTCCCATGACGGCGGGTTGGTGACGTCCACGACCACGTCTGCGTCGACCAGTGCGTTGCTCAGGCCCTCGCCCGTGATGGTGTTGACGCCGGTGCGCGGGGAGGCGGCAACCGCCGTATGGCCGGCTTCGGTAAGCCGCTTGACAAGACGCGAGCCGATCAGGCCCGAACCACCGATAACGACAATCTTCATGACAGAGTCTCCTGAGGACGTGGATGAATGCGCATAGCGCTTGGATGGAGACAGTGTGGAAGAATCATGCCCCAGGAGTAAGGGCCAAGAAATATCGATTTGACTAGGCCAAGTTCAGTTGCCGGAAAGATTGCCATGACCGTAAAAACGCCCGCCCTCAGCATCGAGATTGACCGACGGAAACCGGTGCCGATCTATCTGCAGATCTGCGAACGGTTTCGTACCGCCATCGCGGCGGGGCACTTGCGCCCTGGCGATCGCGTGCCCGCGTTGCGCGGCCTTGCCATGCAGTTGAATACCGCGCGGGGCACGGTGGAACTGGCTTACACGATCCTCGTGGGCGAAGGGTATCTGCTCATGCGCGGGGCGGCGGGGACGTTCGTCTCGCCGTCGCTACCGGAAGCCGCCACGCGCGCGCAACGTGCGAAAGGCGGGCAAGACCGATCAGGCGCGCCGAGGGCGGAGAGCGCCCCGCAGGGCAGCCAGCCGATGCGGCGCGAACTTCCCATTGCCATCGACATGAGCGGCGAGCCCAGGCCGCTGCAACCGGGGCTGCCCGCGCTCGACATGTTTCCGCGCAAGCTCTGGAACCGGCTGGTGTCACGCCGTGCGCGCAGCGGCGACCGCGCGATGCTTGCCTACCCGAATCCCATGGGCTATCCGGCGTTGCGCGAACACATCGCCACGTATCTCGGCCTGTCGCGCGGCGTCACGTGCTTGCCGGAACAGGTGTTCGTGACCAGCGGCTACCGTGCAACGCTCGAGCTTGTCTTGCGCAGCCTGGCGAGCCCGAACGACCGCATGTGGTTTGAAGACCCCGGCTACCTCCTTGCGCGCGGCTTTCTGTCCGAAACGGGCGTGCAGCTCGTTCCGGTGCCCGTGGATGAAGACGGCATCGATGTCGCGCGCGGCATGGAGCTTGACCCGCAGGCGCGCTTTGCGCTGGTAACGCCCTCGCATCAGGCGCCGCTCGGCTGCACGCTGTCTCTTGCGCGGCGCATGGCGTTGCTGGACTGGGCCGAGAAGGCATCGCGCTGGATCATCGAAGACGATTACGACAGCGAATTCCGCTACGTCGGTCGCCCCTTGCCGGCGCTCAAGAGCCTCGACAAGAGTGACCGCGTGATCTACTGCGGCACGTTCAGCAAGGTGATGTTTCCCGGCTTGCGGCTGGCCTACGCCGTGGTGCCCGAGCGCGCCGTTGAACGCGTCCAGCGCGTGGCCGGCAGCATGAATGCCGGATCCCCCGCGTTGCTGCAGGCCGCCCTGGCCGACTTCATCGAGCAGGGGCATTTCGCCAGGCACATCAAGCGCATGCGGACGCTGTACGGAGAACGGCGCACGCTGATTGCCGACGCGTTGAAGCAGGCGTTTGGCGACCGGATGATCGTCGACATGCCTCACGGCGGCATCCAGTTTCCAGTGCGCTTCACCGTCGGTCCCGATGGTCCGGTCGACGACGTTGCTGTTGCCATGCGCGCTCGCGACGCGGGGCTCGCCGTTGGCGCGCTGTCGTGGTGGTACGCCAATGCGCGTTTGCGGCACACGCCGCGCGGCTTGGTCATGGGCTTTGCCAACGTGGCCGACGCGAAGGACGCCGGGCGCCTTGCACGAGCGCTGCGAGCGTGTCTGGATGCCTCCCCAGGGGGCGCCGGTTCTGACTCGGCCAAGCGGCATCTCGGCCATTGAGCGATGGCGATGGAGGCCCCGCGCGTTTGTCGGGCGCCTCGTTTTTCCGGCGCCGGCAATACCATATGCGCTTCAATACGCAAACAAATTGCATCGCCGTTGGCGCAAAATAGCGGTTTGGGCGTCTTTTTGCGCCCCCTGCACCTCATGGAGACGGTATGAACAACGTTGTCGAATCGGCCATTTCGATCGAGAAGCGCCCGAACCCTGTTTCGGCGGAAGAGCGCGCGCGCCTGCTGGAAAACCCGGCTTTCGGCCGCGTATTCACGGATCACATGGCCACGATCCGTTACACCGAGGGCAAGGGCTGGCACGACGCCAAAATCGGCGCGCATGGCCCGATCCAGTGCGATCCGTCTACGCTGGTGCTGCACTACGCGCAGGAAATTTTCGAAGGCATGAAGGCCTACCGCCTGCCGGACGGCGGCGGTGCGCTGTTCCGCCCGGAAGCCAATGCGCGCCGGTTCCAGAACTCGGCCAAGCGCCTGGCGATGCCTGCGCTGCCGGAAGACCTCTTCCTGCAGGCCGTGCGCGAGCTGGTCAAGCTCGACCGCGACTGGATTCCGTCGGGGCAGGGCTCGGCGCTGTACCTGCGCCCGTTCATGATCGCCACGGAAGTCGTCCTGGGCGTGAAGCCGTCGGCTGAATACCTGTTCTGCGTGATTGCCTGCCCGGTGGGCGCGTACTTCAAGGGCGATGCATCGGCGGGCGTCACCATCTGGGTGTCCGACAACTACACGCGCGCCGCACCCGGCGGTACGGGCGAGGCCAAGTGCGGCGGCAACTACGCTGCCAGCCTGGTCGCCCAGGCCGAAGCCACGCGGGAAGGTTGCGACCAGGTCGTCTTCCTCGACGCGGTGGAACGCAAGTGGATTGAAGAGCTGGGCGGCATGAACGTGTTCTTCGTCTTCGACGATGGTTCGCTGCAGACGCCGCCGCTGACCGGCACGATCCTGCCGGGCATCACGCGCGACTCGCTCATCACGCTGGCGCGTGGCATAGGCCTGACCGTGCGCGAAGAGCCGTACTCCATCGACCAATGGCAGGCCGACGCGCAAAGCGGCCGCCTGCGCGAAGCCTTTGCCTGCGGCACCGCAGCGGTCGTCACGCCCATCGGCAAGGTCAAGGGCCACAACCACAACTTCACCATCGGCGATGGCAAGGCAGGCGAGTTGACGAGCAAGCTGAAGGCGGCGCTGGTGGACTTGCAGAACGGCCGCGCGCCGGATCCGCACGGCTGGCTCGACCGCCTGTTCTGAGCCGCGGATGGCCGAATCGCTTTCCGCGCCGTCCGTTGACGGCATCGAAGCCTGGATCACCACGCCCGATGGCCGGCTTTATGCCCGGCAATGGGGCGGCCCGGTGGACGATGCCGCCAAACCGCCCATCGTGCTGCTGCACGATTCGCTCGGCTGCGTGGCGCTGTGGCGTGATTTTCCGCAGCGTCTGGCGCAGTCGACCGGACATGCAGTCATCGCCTATGACCGGCTCGGCTTTGGCCAATCCGACGCATATCCCGGGCAGTTGGATCCCAGCTTCATTCAGCAGGAAGCGTACGGCGGCTTTGCCGCGCTGACGGACCAGCTTGGTGTGGACCGTTTCATCGTCTTCGGCCACAGCGTGGGCGGCGGCATGGCCGTGTCGATTGCCGCAGCGTATCCGGGCCGCTGCGCAGGCTTGATTACCGAGTCGGCGCAGGCGTTTGTGGAAGAGCAAACGCGACAAGGCATCCGAATCGCCCAGGCGCAGTTTGCCGAGCCTGGCCAGATGGGCCGGCTCGAGCGCTACCACGGCAGCAAGGCGCAATGGGTGCTGGATGCGTGGGTCAACACGTGGCTGTCTCCGGCATTTGGGCAGTGGTGCCTGGACGATGCGCTGCTTGCCGTGCGCAGCCCCGTGCTGGCGCTGCACGGCACCGAAGACGAATATGGCTCGACCGCGCAGCCGGAGCGCATCGTCACGCTCGCAGGCGCGCCCGCCACGCTCAAGCTCGTGCAGCGTTGCGGGCACGTGCCGCATCGGGAGCAGGAAGCTGCTGTGCTCGACGCCATCAACGTTTTCCTGAGCGCCTCCGCCTGATCCAGCCTCCGTTCAGGTGCGTCGCACCAAAATCGAACGACCGTTTTTAAATCGTTCGTTTCAATCGCCTGCTTTTTTCCCGCCTTCAGAGGGCTGCCCGGCGGCCCTTTTGTTTGGAGTTTCGCGCCTAGTTTCGGGCGTTGGTCTCTTCTCCTGCTGCGCCTATAACGCAGATGTCGGGCACGACCCCGGCGGCGCACGCATGTGCGTACACAAGCCAAGCCACCCAGCGGGGCAAAACAGGAGGAAGACACATGGCAACACCCGGCATGGTCGCGTCCGTGGAATGGACCGACGGCAAGCGCTATCTCTGGATGCTCGGCGCGCTCACCATCACGCTGCCCATCATCGCCGCCGTTTCGGCACTGGCGACGGGCTGGCATCCGCTCTGGTGGGCGGGGCCGTTCATCGTGTTCACGATCATCCCGCTGCTCGATTTCCTGATCGGCGACGACCGCGACAACCCGCCCGAAGACGTCGTCCCCACGCTGGAAAAACAGCGTTACTACCGCCGCATCGTCTACCTGGCGACCACCGTGCTCTACGTGAGCTTTGCGGTGGCGATGTGGGTGCTGCGCACGTATGACCTCGTCTGGTACGACTACATTGCGTTCGCGTTTTCGGTGGGCGTGGTGACGGGCATCTCCATCAATACCGCGCATGAGCTCGGTCACAAGACCGACGGCTTCGAGCGCTGGCTGGCCAAGATCACGCTCGCGCCCGTGGCGTATGGACACTTCTTCGTGGAGCACAACCGCGGCCACCACGTCCGCGTGGCTACACCGGCCGACCCGGCAAGCGCGCGTTATGGCGAATCGTTCTGGGAATTTCTGCCGCGTACGGTGGTGGGCAGCGTCAAATCGGCGTGGGCGTTGGAGAAGCGTCGGCTGGAGCAGCAGGGGCACTCGGTCTGGTCCTGGCGTAACGATGTGCTCAACGCCTGGGCGATGACGGTGCTGCTGTGGGGCGTGTGCATCGCGTTTGTCGGGCCCAAGGCGGTGCCGTTCCTGATCATCCAGGCCATCTACGGCGCATCGCTGCTGGAGGTGGTGAACTACCTGGAGCACTACGGCCTGTGCCGCCAGCAATTGCCCAGCGGGCGCTACGAGCGATGCACGCCGCAGCATTCGTGGAACAGCAACCACGTGGTGACGAACCTGTTCCTGTATCAACTGCAGCGGCATGCCGATCACCATGCCAACCCGACGCGGTCATTCCAGGCGCTGCGGCACTTCGAGCATTCGCCGCAACTGCCAGCCGGCTATGCCGCGATGATCCTGATCGCCTATGTGCCGCCGCTGTGGTTCCGGGTGATGAACCCGCGCGTGGTTGCGCATTACAACGGCAACATGTCGCTGGCGAACATCAAGCCGTCGATCCGCGACAAGGTGCTCGCGCAGTATCCGGCGCGCGCCTGATTGCCGACTGGCCTGAGGTATGCCGCGGCTGGTGAGTTGTCGCCAGCCGATGCGACGGCGTTGGCGCAGAATGTCGAAGCGAACACTGCCCACGCCTGCCATGAACGCCGCCATTCCCGCCGCCCTGCTTGAACCCGCCCCCATCACCCTGCGCTCCAGCGACGGGCTCGCCTGGGACGGCTTTGCCGCCACGCTGC
This sequence comes from Ralstonia sp. 1B3, assembly GCF_036631435.1. Lineage (NCBI taxonomy): Bacteria > Pseudomonadati > Pseudomonadota > Betaproteobacteria > Burkholderiales > Burkholderiaceae > Ralstonia > Ralstonia sp. 1B3. Next base: position 70,541 of record NZ_JAPNUG010000025.1, read on the forward strand.
TCAGCATCCGTCCCGGGACGTACCGGGTGCCCGCCATGGCGCATCACCGGATCAGCGTGCATGTCGGCTCACCCGTGCGGGCGAATTGCGTATGCGATGGCCGCCGCTATTCGCGCATCCAGGCGCATGGCGATGCGGACGTCATTCCCGCCGGCGTGCCAGGCATGTGGACAGACGACGCCGACTGTCGGTTTCTGCGCATCGCCATCACCGACACGTTTGTGCGCGGTATCGGCGAACAGATTGGCGTGCGGGCCGACATCACGCCACGTCTGCACTGGCGCGATGCGCGCGTGCAGCATCTTGCCGCGGCGCTGGGGGCGGAGCTTGAAGCGGAAGACGCGTCCGATGCGTTGTATGCGGAAAGCCTGTGCACCGCACTGGTCGTCCGTCTGCTGAACAGCAGTCGGGATGTGTCCAACAACGCTCGCACGCTGGCGCCCCGCGTGGCCGCGCGCGTGATCGATTACATCGAAGCCCATCTGCACCAGCGCCTGACGCTGGCTGAACTGGCGGCACAGGCTGGCTTGAGCGTGCCGCATTTCAACGTGCTGTTTCGTGCAACGCTGGGCGTGCCGGTGCATCGCTATGTCGTGCAGCGCCGCGTGGAGCGTGCGAAATCGCTGCTGCTGGAGGGCCGGTGCAGCGCGTCACAAATCGCGCTGGACGTGGGGTTCGCACACCAGAGCCATATGACGCAATGGATGCAACGGCTGCTCGGTGTGGCCCCGCGTGAAGTCATCCGCGCGAGCAAGGCTGCGGCTGCTTCCGCGGGCATGCGGCGCAGGTAGCCGATCCTCTGAATCTGTCAGATTCCTCTGTTCCTGCAAGTTGGACTGGCGCCGACGCTCTACGCTCGTGCCTCCTACTTGAGAGGAACACAAACATGTTTGTCATCTTTGGGGCGTCGGGCAAGGTCGGCACCGCGACGGCTACGGCGCTGCGCAACGCGGGCCGGCCCGTGCGCGCAGTGGTGCGCCATGCCCGGCAAGGCGAGGCGTTGGCCAAACTCGGTTGCGACATCGCCGTTGCTGACCTGACCGACGCCGCCTCCGTCGCATCGGCCATCAAGGGCGCCACGGCTGTGCAGATCCTGTGCCCGGTGCCGGTGCGCGATGCGGACCCAGCGTCGACCATGGAGCGCATGATCGACGTGGCGGCCGGTGCGCTGCGCGCGAACACGCCATCGGCTGTCCTGGCCCTGTCGGACTACGGCGCCGAGCTGGAGCGGGGCACCGGCCTGACGCAGTTGTTTCATCTCCTGGAAGCGCGGCTCGCCGCTGGCGACCCATCTGACGCTGCTGCGTTCGGCTGAGCATGCGCAGAACTGGGCGGCGATGCTGCCCGTCATGTTGGCGACGGGGCGGCTGCCGAGTCTGCACCATCCCCTTGACCGCGCGTTTGCGACCGTCGCCACGCAGGACGTGGGCGCCTTGGCCGCTGAGTTGTTGCTCGGAGCGCCATCGGGCAAGACGCCGCGCATTGTCAGCGTGGAAGGCCCGCGCCGAGTGAGCCTGATCGATGTCGCACGCGCATTCAGCGCCGTCGTGGGCCGCGAGATTGTTGCCGACGCCGTGCCGCGCACCGCGTGGGCGCCGATGCTGCAGCGTGCCGGTCTGAGTGCGAACCATGTGCAGCTGCTGACTGAACTCTACGACGCGGTCAACGCTGGGCAGATCGACGTGGAGAAGGGCGTATCCGAGCAGCGTTTCGGCAAGACGGAGCTGCACGATGTGTTTGCCGCGATGCTGGCGGCGCACGTGAAATCGAGGTAGCGGGGGCGTCCGGGCGTCTGGCTGGCGCGGCACTTTGCGCCTATCCTTCGCAGCATTGCTCAAGCCGACGCCCCGAGCGGGCGAGGAGGCCACCGTGAGGATTGCCCCACGCTGTCTTGTCCTGGCGCTGCTGCTGGCAGCGCCCGCCGCCCACGCCGAAGATGACCTGCAGAATCGCGGTCACGACCCGTTCTTCCAGATTTCTTCCGGTGTTGCCAACTGCCCCGAGCCTGCCGGCCCGCGGATCAGCGAAGCCGAATGGAAGCGTGATTCGCACCATCGCATCGAGCACGGCAACCATTGCTGGGTCGAAGGCCGGTGCCGCTTGCCGAACGCGTTTTCTTACGACGACGAGATTGCCGAGACGGCCAAGCGGCGCCTGCAATGGATGTCCATCCACGTGCCGGGATGGAAGCAGAACACCACGCTGTGGGTGACGATATGGCAGCGCTGGATGCTCGTGCAGGGCTGCGTGGCGCCGGGCTACACGTTGGCGCCGTTCATGACCGCGCTGCGCGAGGTGCCCGATGTAGAACGCTTCATCGACGAGACAACGGCGCACCCCGAGCGCGGTGTGCCGTATGCACTGTTCCGCGCCGGTGCGGTGGTGCCCGGCGGCGCTAAAACGCCTGCATCGCCGGTCAGGCCGTAAGGATCACTTCAATCTTCAGGCAAACCACCCCAGCGCCAATGCCGCCACGGCCGGCACCGTCTGCACGAAGAGAATCCGTTTGTTGACCGTGATGGCCCCCCAGATGCCGGCCACCGCCACGCAGATCAACCCGAACAGCGCAAACGCAGCGTTGATGGCCGGGTCCGGTGCGACCAACCCAATGACGAGCGCCGCCACCAGGAAACCGTTGTACAAGCCTTGGTTGGACGCCATCGCGGCGGTCTCGGCGGCTTTCTCGGGGGTGATGCGGAAGACCTTGGGGCCGCGCGTCTTCCACAACACCATCTCGAGTACGACGATGTAGACGTGGATCAGCAGCACGAGCAGATAGACGAGCAGGGCGAGGGTTTTGATCATGGCGGTCATCAAAAGTGAACGTGCCGCCATGATAGAGATTTTGTGCCGCGTGCCTGCACCCGGATGGTGGGGTATCGGGGCAGCGGCGGCGCGCAATCTGCCTTTACCCGCGATGCGCCGGCTGCAAATTTCATCGTCCCGGACTATCCTGTGCGCTTTCGTTCCAGGCAGAGGAGCCATCGCATGACAACATCGCAAGGATCCATGATTTCGTTCAAGCGCCCGGATGGGCAGGAACTCCAAGGCTATCTGGCCAAGCCGGCCAAGGCGGAGGGTGCCCCGGGCATCGTCGTCATCCAGGAGTGGTGGGGCCTGAACGACCAGATTCGCGGCGTGGCCGACCGCCTTGCGCGCGCGGGCTACGTGGCGCTGGTGCCCGACCTCTATCGCGGCACCATGACGGTGGAAGAGGAAGAAGCGCACCACCTGATGACCAACCTGAATTTTGGCGACGCGGCCACGCAGGATGTGCGCGGCGCCGTGCAATATCTCAAGCAGACCTGCGGCCGCGTCGGGGTGACGGGCTACTGCATGGGCGGCGCGCTGACGCTCCTGACGCTGAGCAACGTGCCGGAAGCGGATGCCGGCGTTGTCTGGTACGGCTACCCTCCGCTGGAATACATCGACGCCTCCAAGATCAAGGTGCCGGTGCAGGGTCACTGGGGCACGCAGGACACCGCCTTCAAGATCGAAGGCGTCGATGCGTTGGAAAAGAAGCTCGTTGATGCCGGCGTCGATGTCGACTTCCATCGTTATCTCGCGCATCACGCATTCGCCAATGAAACGGCCGTGGGCGAAAACCGCATCGCCATCACGCAATACGACCCGGTGTGGGCGCAACACGCCTGGGATCGCGCGCTGACGTTCTTCGGCCGCACGCTCTGGTAAGCCCACACAGGATGGCGGGTTGGGCGGTACGGCGCGATCACGAAATGCTGCAATTTTGCATGTGGGCTGCGCCGCTGCCGCCGCTATAATTCACGGCGCTGCCGCACCAACGGTAGCTGGGTTTCGCAGCCTATCTTTTCCCGTATGGCCGGACGGCCGCCTTGTGCGGCTTTTTCACGTCCGCGCTCGCGCACGCTTGTACTTTGGCGGGCCGGGCAGGGAGACCGAAAGGTCTGCCGGCGTCCTACGGGCCGGTCTGCGAACCCTGTCGTCGGGCCCGCCACCCTCGTTCGCAGCGAAACGTCGGGCCTTTTGCAATCCGTAGGAGGCTCCATGACTGTTGTATTCAGCGGGCGTCGCCCCGCGTCTTTTCCTTCTCCACCTTGGCTGTGCCCCGTTCCGTTGCGATTCGGGAGCCGCCAATGACACTCACCAAACGCCGCGTCTATCTTGACGGTGCGCTGGAAGCGCGAGCCTTCCTCTGTCGAACGCAGGCCTACGTGCGCGAGTTCGGGCAGCATCGGCCGCGCCTGCTGCGGCAGCAACTGATGGAGTACACGGGCAGCGCCTATCCGCCCGCATTTGCGCGGGGGTTTGTCGACATGATCGGCGCATACGTGTCGCTGGCACTGGAGCGCAGCGATATCGATCCGGCCACGTGGGAATTGATGGCCGAGGTTGAGCGGCTGCCTCAGAGGCCAGCGGCAGCGCAATCAGCCGCCCAGAATGCGCCGCGCCGCGCGATCCCCCCACCACGCCGCTTCTTCAAAAACCGAATAGCCGGACAGGTCCGCATGCGCGTAGTGGATCGGCCCGGCGCTTTCACGCAGGCGCGCAATGCCCGGTCGAGAGAGGAAGCCCGGTGTGGGAATCGCCATCGCATGGCCGCGTAGCGTCAGGTCTGCCCGGCGGATCTGGGTGCGCAGGCGGATGCCGTACACGGTATCCAGATCGGCCAGCGCCCGATCGAGCAGCGCTTGCGGCGATGCCTTCAGCAGCCATTCACGTGCCGCCTTCGGCGTCATGTCCGACAGCGCCACGTAGGCGGTGAACACGCTCTGCGCGGGTGGCCTGACGCGAATGTCCTGGTGATTGGCGACCACATAACCCAGGCCCGTGCCGCGATAGACCACGTTGTCCCACGCCAGCGGCGTGTCGTCGTGTTCGGGAGGAAAGCCATCGATGAGCAGGTTGGCGAGCAGCCACGGCGCGGTTTCGGGCAACTCGGCGGCGGGCACGTCAAAGCCGTCGACGATGTGTTTGGCAACGTGCAGCGGCATCGCGCTGACCACGTGATCGGCCCGCAGCCGGACGACGCGGCCATCCGCTTGCAGCACATCGGCGAAGACGCGGGCGCCGGCCTCAGTTGTAGTGCCGATGCGGGCGGCGCTGCCCGGCAGCAGGCGGCCCGGTTCGTTCAGTCCGGCGGCTTGGAACAGCCGCTCCGCCATCCAGTCCAGGCCCTCCGGCCACGTGAGCACGGTGCCTTGTTCCGCATTGCTGGCCATGCCGCCTCGGCTGGCGAAATAGGCAATGCCGGCCCAGGCGGAAACATGATCGGCGGTGACGCCGTAATCGTCGCGGCAGCAGTAATCGGCATACCAGTGCAGCGTGGCGGCGCGGTAGCCCTCGTGGTGCAGCCAGTCGCGGAAGGTGAGCGCATCGAGCGCGCGCCATGCCGGGTCTGCGGATGAGCGCCGTCGGCACGGCAAAGACGCGGCGGCCGTCGGTGCCGGCGGTCTGGCGCAGCCGGTCGATGTGGGCGAAGAATCGTGTGTGCTCGGCGCGTTCCGCTTCGGTAATGCCTTCATGCGGCACAAAGCCGTCTTGCCAGCGATTGCCGAGCCACAGGCGTTCATCGGGCGCGTGAACGAGCACGCGTTCGTCGTACGTCGGGCGCAGGCCAAACGGGTCGCGCTCGATCACGCCAAAGTCGGCCAGCATCTCGCGCACGTGCGTCGATTCCATCGACGGCAGCGGCAGGTAATGCGCACCGGTCGGGAAGCGCTGCGCACCGAAGGCGCCGCCAGCGGCATTGCCATAGCGCTCCGGGCCTTCCACGACCACCGCGTCGCGCCGGCCGCTTTTTGCGAGTCGCCACGCACAGCTCAATCCGCCGATGCCGCTGCCGCAAATGGCAACGCCCACGCGCCGCGTTTCCGATGGTGGCGGCAGCGTGCGCAGGTCGCGCAGCCGATGGCCTGCAGCCTGGCCGGGCATGCGCACGTTGGGCGTGATTTCGGTAAAGGCCCGAAAGCCTGCCCACGAAGCGGCACCCGCCGCAGCCACACCGGCCGCAGCTGCGCCCACAAGAAAGCTGCGTCGCGTTGCCATCAGCGCAGCACGCCGTGCCAGTCTTCTTCGAAATACCGCACCAGCGATTGGTTGTTCAGCCGGTTCGGCTCCACCTGCGGGCGCGGCATGTCGGGCGCGAAGCTGAACATCTGGTGTGTGGTGTCGGCATCCAGAAAGCGCGTCGGCACGCGGTACGACGTAGGCGGCTTGAAATCCGCGCGGCCCGGTGCGGCCAGGATGAAGCCCCATTCGCCAAACGACGGCACCAGCGCGTGATAGGGCCACGTGCGATAGCCGGCTTCCTTCAGCGTCGCATCCACACACCAATACGAACGCGGCGCGAAATAGGGCGACGTCGCTTGAATGACGACCAGGCCCGTATCCGCCACATGGCGCGACAGCAACCGGTAGAACGGCACCGAATACAGCTTGCCGATGCTGAAGTTGGACGGGTCCGGAAAATCGACGATGGCCACGTCGAACATGTCGGTGGCGGTCTGCATCCATTGCGCCGCATCGGCGTTGACCACCGTCACGCGCGGGTCGCTGAACGCATGCTGATTGAGCGCGACCAGCGCCTCGGCGTGCGAGAACAGGTTCGTCATGCGCGGGTCCAGGTCGACCAGCGTCACGTGCTCAATTTGCGGGTATTTCAGGATTTGCCGCAGCGCGAGGCCGTCGCCGCCGCCCAGCACCAGCACGCGCCGCGCACCGCGCACGGATTCCAATGCGGGCAGCACCAGCGCCTCGTGATAGCGGTATTCGTCGCGCGAGGAAAACTGCAGGTTGCCGTTGATGTACAGGCGCAGGTCGTCTTTCCAGCGCGTGACGACCAGCCGTTGATACGGCGAGGAAATCGCATGGATGATCTCGTCGCCAAAGAGCGCGCGTTCCGACCAATGCGTGAGCTTGTCCGAGGCGCCAAAGCCCGCCAGCAATGCTGCCGCCACTGCGCCGGCGCGCCACGCCATCGCCGTGCGCATGCGCGCCGTGAGCGCCAGCTCGGCGCGGAAGTGCCAGAGCGTCCAGACCGCAATCGCCGTATTGAAAAGGCCGAACAGGAAGCCGGTGCGCACCAGCCCCAGGCGCGGCGCCAGCACCAGCGGAAACAGCAGCGACACGGCCAGCGCGCCAAGGTAATCGAACGTGAGCACGCGGCTGACGAGGTCGGAAAACTTGGCCTGCCGCCGATGCAGCATGCGCATCACCAGCGGGATCTCCATGCCGACCAGCACGCCGATCACCGTAACCAGTGCGTACAGCACCAACCGGAACGGTGCCGACTCCAGCGCAAACAACGCAAACAGCGCCGCTGCCGACACGCCGCCAAACAGCCCCACCAGCAATTCCAGATCGACAAAGCGAGCGAGCAGCGCCTCGTCCGCCACGTAGCGCGAGAGCCATGAGCCGATGCCCATGGCAAACAGATAGGCGCCGATGATGGAGGAGAACTGCAGGATGGAAT
>NZ_JAPNUG010000026.1:0-96459 GCF_036631435.1 Ralstonia sp. 1B3
TCAACTCGAGCGGATCGGAAAACACGTTGATGCCGGCGTTGTTGACCAGCACGTCGATCCCGCCAAAGCGCTCGACGCCGACAGCGACCATCGCGTCGATCTGCGCGCGGTCGCGCACGTCGGCTTGCACGAGGAGGATGTTGTCGTTGCCAACGCTGTCGCCATTTCGGCGGCAAAGGCTTCGGCGCGCGCGTCACGCACCAGCGCGTTGACGATCACGCGCGCGCCATGCTGCGCGAACAACTTGGCAATCGCACCGCCAATGCCTTGCGTGGCGCCTGTCACCAAGGCGACCTTGCCGGCAAGACGCGGCGGGAAAGACATCGGAGAAACAGTCATGCGTCAGTTCGATTCACGGTGAATTGATAGCTGCGCTGCAGGCTCTGGCCGGCGCCGAGAACGGTCAGCCCGTGGTCTTGCGGCAGGCCCGGCAGGTTGTGCGCGTTGATGGCGTGGTCGACCGGCTCGAAGCAGAAGAAGTCGTACCCGGCTGGGGTGTACAGCACATAGCGCGCCGTGTCTGCCGTGATCTGCACGGACAGGCGACGGCTGGGCCAGACGATCTCGGCGCGGCCATCCCAGCCTTCGAAGCTGTGATTGATGGCGGCGTTGGCTTCCAGGTTTCGGAGCTTGCGAAAGTCTGCATCGGCATGTGGTGTCTGCAAGACCGTCGGCAGATGGTCCGATGCGGATTCCCACATAGCCGTTGCGCTGGCGAGCAACCGAACATCGGGCGGGCGCGGAAAGAACGGATGCACGCCCACGCCGAACGGCAGCGGCGCGCCTTCGTTGCGTACCGTGAGCGAGATTTCCAGCGTGTTGCCCGCGAGCGTGTAGCGCTGCGTCGTCAGGTAGCGGAAGGCGGCCGTGGTCGACCGTTGCGGCGAGTTCGACTGACGTGTCTGTTTGTGAGACCACCTCCCACGGCATCAGCCAGCCGTGGCCGTGCAGCGGATACGCTTCGTCGTCACGCGTGCCCGGCACTTCGATGGTCCGCCCTCGAACTGGAAGCACCCACCGCCGATGCGGTTGGACCACGGCACGAGCGGAAAACAGGCGAGCGCTCTCGGATCATGCAGCGCCGCTTCTGCTACCGCCGGCCGAAAGATCGGCGCGACATCGCCGTCACGCAGCAGATCGAAACGCAACAAGCCGCCACCGGCTTCGGGCAATACCGGCGCGTAGCGTGCCGTTTTCGCTGCAACGTAGGCATGGCCGAACCGGCCCTCCGGCAATCCGCGCATGTCCGGCACGGCCAGCTGCAACGTCGCGCCATTCACGTCTTCTGCCAGGCGGCGCGCCGACAAACCGTCGCGCGCCGTCGTCAGATACAGCGTGTCGAGCGCCTCGCCGCCAAATGCCGGGCATGTGGGCTGCGATGCCGGCACGGACACGCGCGCCAGCACACGGCCATCCGGTGCGTAGCGCGTCAGGCGGTTGCCGCCCCTCGGCGTTCCACAGGCAGCCGTCTGCGTCGACGGTCGAGCCATCGGGCGAGCCCTTGTGCGCGCCCATCGGCTTCTTGGTCACGAGGTCGGCAGACACGAATATTGGCGACTGCGCCCGTCTGACCGTCGTAGTCGCACGCGTGGATGCGCCGGCTGTTGGTATCGCACCAATACATGGTCTTGCCGTCGGGGCTGAAGGCGATGCTGTTGGCAATCGCGATGTGCGGCAGCGCCAAGCGTTGCAACGTGCCCATCGGCGTAAAGCGATAGAAGCTGCCGGTGGGTTCCGGGCCGCCTTCGTGCAGGGTGCCGAAGACGTAGTTGCCGGAGCGGTCTGCGCGGCCGTCATTGACGCGCGTGGTCGGGTTGTCGGATTCGACGTCGACCAGCAGCGTGAGCGCGCCGGTGCGCGTGTCGAAGCGGGCGATGTTCTTCGCGCCGAGGATCAGCACGCCGGGCTCGTCCGTCAGCACGAAAGAGCCCACGCGTTGCGGCAGCGGCCATTGACGCTCCTGCCCCGTCGCCGGATCGTGCTGCCACAGCAGCGATTCCTGGATGTCGGTCCACCACAGCACACGCAGGGCGTCGTCCCAGACGATGCCTTCGCCAAGCGTGCAACGCAGATCGGACAGCGTGGTTGCGGTTGTCATCTGCACCGCCTCACTCACGGCCGTCGCGGTTCTTCAACTGGTCGACCAGCACCGCCGCCAGCAGAATCGCGCCGCGCACGAGGTACTGATAGAACGCGTCGATGTTCAGCAGGTTCATCGCGTTCTGCACGGTGCCCATGATCAGCACGCCGACCAGCACCCCGCTGATGGTCGCGCGGCCGCCCAGGAGCGACACGCCGCCCAGCACGCAGGCCGAAATCACGTTCAGCTCAAAGCCTTGCGCCGCATTCGGCTGGCCGCTGGTGATGCGCGCCGCCAGGATCACGCCGGCCAGCGCGGCAATCACACCCTGGATCAGGAAGATCACGATGCGCGTCATGTTGACGTTCACGCCGGCCAGCCGGGCCGCTTCCGGATTGCCGCCAATCGCCAGCGTATTGCGGCCGTAGATCGTCTTGTTGAGCAGCACGCCAAACACGACAAAGCACAGCGCCGCCACCCACACCGGCGTCGGCACACCGAAAAAGATCGTGTTGCCGAGGTCGAAGAAATCCATGTCGGACACGCCCACCGCCTGCCCATGCGAGGCGATGAAAGCGAGGCCGCGCACGATTTCCATCGTGGCCAGCGTCGTGATCAGCGCATTGATCTTCAGCTTGGCGATCACGAAACCATTGATGCCGCCGATAATCGCGCCCGCCACCAGGCTCGCGCCAATGCCGAGTGCGATGCTGCCGGTGGCGTTGATGATCATGGCGCAGAGCACGCCGGCAAACGCCACCGTGGAGCCGATCGACAGATCGAAATCACGTGACGCCAGACAGAACATCATCGTGCAGGCAACCATGCCGATCTGCGAGACGGACAGTGCAAGGCCGACCATGTTCTGCCACGAGAAGAAATACTCGACCGAGAACGACAGCGCGGCAAAGAGGATGGCGAAGATCAGCGGGAGGCTGAAATCGTCCAGCAGGCGAAGCAGGCGCGTCTTGTTCATGGCAGAGCGCCGATGCGGCGAGCGCATCGGAATGTTGCAGGGGTTGAGACTGGGACATCTTGGACTCCGTGGTTCTCATGCCGCCAGCGGCGGCAAAGGTGCGGACGGCAGCGGCGCGGACTCTGGCCGCAGCGCGAGCTTGAGCACGGCCTGCTCGTTGGCCTGTTCGCGCGGCAATTCGCCGGCGATGCGGCCTTCGCTCATCACGAGCACGCGGTCGGCAACACCGAGGATTTCCGGCAATTCGCTGGAGATCATCAGCACGGCCACGCCGCGTTCAGCCAGTTCGTACAGCACCTGGTAGATCTCGTTCTTGGCACCAACGTCGATGCCGCGCGTGGGCTCGTCAATGATCAGCACGCGCATGTCGTCTTCGGCCAGCCAGCGCGCCAGAATCGCCTTCTGCTGATTGCCGCCCGACAGCAGGCGGATCGGCTGCTCGCGGTTGGGCGTCTTGATGCGCAGGCGTGTGATGTAGTGATCGGCCGTCTTCGCTTCCTGCCGGTCATTGACGAACAGGCCGAAGCGGCGCTGGTTGCGCCGGCAGCTGATGTTGATGTTTTCCGACACCGAGCGGCAGCCGATGATGCCCTCTTCCTTGCGGTCTTCCGGACACAGCACGATGCCTTGGCGAATGGCATCGGCCACATCCCGGATGCGGATCGGCGCGCCGTCGAGCGTGATGCTGCCCGCCGTCTTGCGATCGGCCCCGTAGATCAATCGGGCCAGTTCCGAGCGCCCTGCGCCCACCAGCCCGAACAAGCCGACAATCTCGCCGCGGCGTACAGACAGGCTCGCCGGCTCAGCCAGCTTCGGGCCCATCAGGCCATCCACCTGCAAGCGCACCTCGCCCAGCGGCCGCGCGCGGTAATCGAAGATGTCGTCGATCTGGCGGCCGACCATCTGCGCCACCAGCTCGTCGCGCGTGACGTTGGCCATCGACGGGAATCCGCCACCTTGCGGCCGTCGCGGAAGATCGTGCAGCCATCGCACAGCTCGAAAATCTCATCGAGCCGGTGCGAGATGTAGATCAGCGCACGGCCCTGCGCGCGCAGGTCTTTTCACGAGGCGGAACAGGATGTCGGTCTCGCGGATCGACAGCGAACTCGTCGGCTCGTCCAGCGCAATCACGCGCGCATCGCGCAGGATCGCCTTGCAGATCTCGACCATCTGGCGCTGGCCGATCGACAGGTGCTTCAGCTTGGCGCGCGGGTCCAGGTCGACGCCGATGCGGCCGAGCTGCTCGCGCGTCCACGCCATCGCCTCGCGCTGACGGATGAACCCGCCGCTGGCCGGCAGGTGGCCGAGCAGCAGGTTGTCCATCACCGTCAGCTCGGGCACCGTCTGCAGCTCCTGATGGATGACGGCAATGCCGGCATCCAGCGCTGCCCGGTGGTCGGGAACGCCGTCGGCTTTCCTCGACGACGATCTGACCACCGTCGGGCTGATAGTCGCCGCCCAGGATCTTCAACAGCGTCGACTTGCCCGCGCCGTTCTCGCCCAGCAAGCCGTGCACGCGACCGCATTCGATGCCGAACGACACATCGGACAGCGCCCGCACACCGGGAACACCTTGCTGATGCCACGAAACTCAAGAAACGCCGACATGGCAAGTCTCCTTCAACAACGTCATCCGCAAGATCACAGACCCATCTCTTGGCGGACGGCCTTTTCGTTGTCGCGCGTCATCAGGCGGCCGCTGGTCAGGATGAGCGGGTCCGGCGCCTTGTTGTTCTTGATCCACTCGTACATGTTGACCGAGGTTTCGTAGCCGTGACGCTTCGGGCTGATCAGCACGGTACCGAAGAAGCCGGTCTTCTCGGGCTTGGCGAACTCGTTGAGTGCCGACTGGCTGCCGCCGATGCCCACCCCGATGATGTCGGCCGGCTTCACGCCGTGGCCTTCCGCCGCACGCACGGCGCCCAGCACGGCTTCGTCATTCAGGCCGAAGGCAATCCAGTGCTTGAACTTCGGGTTCTTGGTCAGCGTGATGTTGGCGGCGTTGAAGGCCGCTTCGGTATCCGTCTTGGCCTGCGGGCTGGTCAGCACGTTGGCGGCCGGGAAGCCCGCCTTGGTGAGCGCGGCGACGGCGCCGTCGGTACGTTCCTTGGCGGTCGGCAGCTGGTCATAGGCGATACGGATAGCACCGACTTCCGACAGGTTCCAGCCGCGCTTCTTCATCTCCTGCGCGATGGCATCGCCCACCTGTTCGCCGATCTTCGTGGCCGAGATGCCCATGTGCGGCACGGCTTCGATCGGCTTGCCTGCGCCGTCGACCAACCGGTCATCCACCGTCATCAGCTTGAGGTTGTTCTGCTTGGCCTTGGCGACGACCGCCGGTCCTAGCTTCACGTCGGGCACGCAGATCACGAAACCCTGCGCGTGCTGCGCGCCCAGGTTGTCGATGGCGGTCAGCACTTCGCCGCCGCTCGGCACGCCGATCTTCACCAGCTTGAAGCCTTTCTCCTTGGCGGCCTGGTCTGCGAACTTCCATTCGTCCTGGAACCACGGCTCTTCGGGCTGCTTGACCAGGAAGCCGATCTTCACGTCATCGGCTGCATGGGCAAACACCGAAGGCCGCCGGCCATGGCAAACAGCGTGGCGGCCGCAATGGCCTTGAATGTCCCGCGTCGTTGTTGTTGCATGTTGTCTCCTTGCGATGCCGTCATTGCGGCATCTGTTCTGCGTTGGATGAAAGGGATGGCGTGCGCGCCGGGCTCACGCCACCTTCAAGGTTTTGACCAGGCCGCGCTCGCGTGCGATGGCGATCGCGCCGCTGCCGGCCAGGTGTTCCTGCTGTTCACTGCTGGTGACGGTGACCTTGCCCGAGAAGAAATCGTCGTCCGACACCAGCACGGCCAGCGCTTCGCGCAGCAGCGGCTTGCCCGTGATGACGAACTGCGTGCCCGGATTCATGCGGATCGCGCTGCTGTTCTTGAGCGTGCGCAGATCCGCGCCCAGCACCGCGCCCAGCAGGAAGTTGGCCCGCGCATTGCGCTCGTAGATCGTGAACTGGCCCAGCGTGCGCACCATGAAGCAGGCACGCCCCAGCCCGATGCTGCTGGCGCTGCGCGCGCCGGAGAGCAACATTTCCGGATCGACCTCGGTGGCAAAGTCGGAGTCGAGCGCATCGGCCAGGATGGTGTTGTGCGTGATCACGTGGAGCAGCTCGCCGGCCAGCGTCGTCACACAGCCGGTGATGCGCTGGTCGGCGTCCAGGTGCACGAACTTCGAGTGCGACCCCGGCAGCACGATCACCGCCGGTTCCGTGATGCCCAGACGCGAGACCAGACCCATGGTCTCGACCTCTTCGCCGCGCATCATGTCCATCGACTCGATGTTGTGCAGGCCGAGGTTGTCCACCGGATTGCGCACGCCCGGCACGAACCAGATCGGCTGGGCGCACACCTCGGGGATGCTTGCCTGCACCATCCCGGCCGCCAGGTCGCGCAGGCCGGCCGGCGCCATCAGGTGCGGGACTTCGTGCAGGCCGACGTTGGAGGTGATCATGCCGGACGCCAGCACCAAGTCGACCTGGCTCATGCCGAACCCGGCCTTCTGCAGCGCAGCTTCAATCGTGTCTTGCACGCCGCGCTGCAGCGTCGTCCGGTTGCCGGTGATGGCGGTGTCGCGCACGCCAACCTGGCGCGCAGCCTGGCAAAGCGCAACGTCATCGCGCCAGACCGTAACGCGTGTGTTGGTGGTACCGGTATCGATGGTGAGGATGTTCATGCGTGGCATTGCTTGGTGTGACGTGGGACGGGGCCCAAGGCGAAAAACCGTTTCATGATCCCGCAGCAAGCGGCCCGAGGTTGACCCGGAAAGCGCCGCCATCGCTGAAGACAGCGGCGCGCGCAGTGAAGTTCGGGGCGCACAGCGGGATCATGAGCGGTTTTAGAACGAGTGAACGATACCCGTATAGGCACCCAGCTGGTTCTTGCCCGGGGCCGGGTTGTTGTTGGTCGCTTCCACCGAGAAGTTGGCGGTGGAACTGTTCTGTACCGTGCCCACGCTCGCGTACAGCATCGTGCGCTTGGACAGGTTGTAGTTCGCGCCGGCCATGAACAGGTTGGCGTTGCCGCCGCCGTGGTTCACGTTGACGCGGTAGGCCGCGCCGATCAGCGTCAGCGCCGGCGTGACTTCATAGTTGATGCCCAGCCAGTAGTGGTTCGCCTTGGTCGGCGCGCCCGCTGCGGCATCCGGCGCCGACAGGTTTTCATACGCCGCAAACAGCTTGGCCTTGCCGATCGTGTACGTGCCGCCGATCGTCGCTTCCTTCGAGAAGTTGAAGATGTCGCTGAACTTGCCGTTGCCGTCGCGGATCACGTCGTAGATCGCGCGCACTTCCAGCGGGCCGGCCGTGTAGACGGCGGACACGCCATCGCGGCGGCTGTTCGTGAACGAGCCAGGCTGCTCGCCCAGGCCGGTCTGCAGGCCGATCTGGAAGCCGCCCCAGGTCGGGCTTTGATATTCGACGATGTTGTTCGCGCCCGGCCAGTTGCGCCCGCGCACGAGCGTGGCCGAGCCGATGAACTGCTGGCCGGTCGGGTCGAGGAACCAGACGTCGTTGCTGATGAAGAGGTTCTTGCCGGCCGTCAACGTGCCCCAGGTCGGGCTGGACAGGCCGACGTACGAACGGCGGTTGAAGAGCGCATCGCCGTTGGTTTTGCCCTGGGCTGCACCGAAGCCGGATTCAAGCCGGAACACGGCCTGCAGACCACCGCCGAGATCCTCCTTGCCCATGAACCCGAACATGCTGGTCCCCCACTGGTTGTCGGCGGCGCGCCGAGGCTGCCGCCGGGCGAGGTCGCGGTGGGGGCGACGTTGTTCTGGTAGTCGATGCCGCTGGCGACGCGGCCGTACAGCGTGACGTTGGTTTGTGCGAGGGCGGGAGCGGTCCAGCCGGCGAGCGCGAAGGTGAGCCCAAGCGCGCACGCCGACATCCCGCGAACAGCGGTGGTTCGATTCATGACGTCTCCTGAAATGTTTTTGTAGGCGGGGTCCGGTGCGTCACGTGGTTTGAGATCGCTGGAGGCACACACCAGGCATCGTCACCGTCCCCAGGCGCATTTGTAGTCGGGGCCGCCTTAACGTGGCAAACTACAAATTCTTCGCGAGACGTTAAATTTTTCTTAACGAGAACGCATGCCACGGCGCCTCCCTCCCCTTAACGCATTGCGCGTCTTTGAAGTCGCGGGCCGTCACCTGAGTTTCAGCCGAGCCGCGGACGAGCTTTGCGTGACCAATGCCGCCGTCAGCCACCAGATCAAGCAGCTCGAAGATCATCTGGGCAAAAAGCTCTTCGCGCGCCGCAACAACCAGCTCACGCTCACAGACGCCGGCGAGAACTACCTGCCCCGCGTGCGCGATGCGCTGCGCGCGCTCGAACAGGCCACCGACCTATTGATGGACACCGCCGACGCGCCCCTGCGCGTGGCCGTGCCGCCAACCTTCGGCGCCAAGTGGCTGGTGCCGCGGCTGTACCGCTTCTTCAACCAGCACCCGCACGTGCGCGTCGAGGTGTCGACCGCCGACGTGCAGGACCACGGCCAGTTCGATCTGTGCATCGACGACCGGCAAGTCAATGCACCCAACCTGCGCGTCGAGTGGTTCACCTCCACCGACTTCTTTCCGGTATGCAACGCCACGCTGCAGGCCGCGATACGGATGCCGCAGGACCTGGCCACCCAAACGCTGCTGCACGAGCGCGGCGGACGCCATCTCGCGCACCATCCGACGTGGCGGCAATGGCTCGACGAAGTCGGCGTCGCGCACATCGACGCCACGCGCGGGCCCGCGTTTTCCGAGGCGCTGATGGCCCTGCAGGCCGCCATTGACGGCCAAGGCGTGGCGCTCGGCCAGGGCATCCTCGTCGAATACGACATCGCCGCCGGGCGCCTGATGCGGCCGCTGGCGACTGAGGCGTCGCTGCGCCTGTCGTACTACCTGATCCACCCGCACCAGGCGGCCGAGCACGCAGGTTTTGCGCTGTTCCGCCAATGGCTCGTCGATGAAGTGGCGCGCAGCGGCGGGCGGCCGCGCAACCAGTCGGCGGCGGGCGAGGTGTTTTGATTTCTTGATTGTGGTGGGGCCGGCGCTCTACACTACTCGTCCCTGTTTGCATCGCGCCGAAGAAGGAGCCCGCCATGAGCTTCCCCCGCCCCGCCAACACGCCGTGGCTCGTCCCGTACCTGACCGTGCGCGACGCCTCGGCCGCCATCGCCTTCTATCGCAACGCGTTCGGTTTGGTGTGCAGGATGAGGTGCACGACCATGGCCGCCCGATCCACGTCGAGATGACGTACCAGGGCCAGCTCATGCTGATGTTTGCGCCCGAAGGCGCCTTCGGCTCCACCGCCAAAGCCCCCGCGGGCGCCGGCTTTGAATGCCCGCAGAGTTTCCATCTGTATTGCGACGACGTCGACACCGTGTACCAGCACGCGCTCGACCAGGGTGCCGCGTCGATCATGGCGCCGCACGATGCCTTCTGGGGCGAGCGCTACGCCGCCGTACGCGATCCCGATGGCTACCGCTGGGGCCTTGCCTGCCGCCCTGCCGCAGCCTGATCGCTCATCGCCGGATCGCCTGACCGATTCACAACAAGGATTGCAGTAATGGGGCTTCCCGTTTTCGTCGATACGCCGCTCGCCCCCAACACCACCGTCACGCTGGACGAGTCCGTCACGCGCCACATCCACGTACTGCGCCTGGCCGCTGGCGATGACGTCTGCCTGTTCGATGGCTCCGGCCACGAATTCCGCGCGCGGCTCGACGCCATCAACAAGCGCGATGCCACTGCCAGCCTTGCCGACGCCACGCAGCCTGACACCGAAGCGCGCTACGCCATCACGCTTGCGCAGGGCATTGCCGGCGGCGACAAGATGGATTGGCTCATCGAAAAGGCCGTCGAACTGGGCGTCAATGCCGTCGCGCCGCTGCAGACCGAACGCGGCGTGGTGCGACTCTCCGGCGAGCGCGCCGCCAAGCGCGTGCAGCACTGGCAGGCACTCGTGCAAGCCGCCTGCGAGCAATGCGGCCGCGCCCGCGTGCCGGTGGTCGCGCCGGTCGCCACGCTGCGCGAATGGCTCGCCGCCGCCAAGTCGACCGACGCGCCGCGCGTGTTGCTGTCACCGCGCGGCACGCAATCGCTCACGCAGTGGGCGGTGCAGTCGTGCACGCACATCGAAGGCAACGGCATCGTCTTGCTGATCGGCCCCGAAGGTGGCCTCTCCCCCGACGAAGAAGCGCTTGCCGAGGCTGCCGGTTTCTTACCGCTGACACTCGGGCGACGTATTCTGAGAACGGAATCGGCGGCGCTCGCGGCCGTCTCCGCGCTGCACGCCGTGCTCGGCGAGTTCTAAGTTCTGGCGACGAAACACTGACCGTTTGATCCCACCGGCGGGCCTTATCCCCCTGCCCGCCATTGACCAAAGGAGCTTCATCATGGGTCTACTCGATTCGATTCTCGGCGGCGGCAATGACGCCAGCGGCGCGCAATCGTCCTTGCTAGGCAACAAGAAGGTGCTGCTGGCCGTGGGCGTGCTGGCCTACCTGGCAATGAAGCACAAATCGCAAGGCGCGGGCGATTCGGCAGCACCGCAGGGGCAGGAAGATCAGGGCGGCGGCCTGTTCGGCTCGCTGGGTGGCTTGCTTGGTGCGGCAGGCGGTGCCGGCGCGCTGGGCAGTCTGCTCGGCGGTGCTGGTGGGGCCGGTGGCCTTGGCGGCCTGCTCGGCGGGCTGCTGGGCGGCGGCAATGGCAACGCGGATCAGGCCGCGGTCGGTGGCCTCGGGCCGCTGCAACAGATCCTGGAGCAAGCGGGTCTGGGCGAAGAGGTCAAATCGTGGATCGGCAATGGCCAGAACCTGCCGGTGTCGGGCGAGCAGATTACCCAGGCACTGAGCGGTACGGGCGCGCTGGAGGAAGTCTCGAAACTGGCCGCCCACTTCGGCGTCAACGAAGGCGACCTCGCGAACCAGCTCGCCGAGGGCCTGCCTGAGGCCGTCAATCACCTCACGCCGCAGGGTGCGGTGCCGGCAGCCTGAGCGTCATCTCGGCACAGTAAAAAAGCCCGCAATGCGGGCTTTTTTTGACTCGGCAATCACGCCGCGCCGTAGGCCGTTCGGGCCGCGTCGCGCAGCGCCTGCACCACATGCAGCGCCGCCGGAGACAACAACCGGTCCGTACGCGTGATGATGCCGAAATCGTCCATCTGGCACGGCATGGCCAGCGGAAGAATCGCCAGCATCCGATACGACGCGTAGTACTGCGCGACATCGGTGCCGATCACAGCCAACATGTCGCTCTGCTCCAGGATGCGCGTCAGGAAGAGCAGCGCGGAGGTTTCGACCACGCTGGACGGCGCTGTCAGGCTCTCCCGCTGGAACATCAAATCGAACCGGTGACGCAGCACGCTGCCGATGGGCGGCACCACCCAGGTGGCGGGCTGCACATCGGCCAGGTCAGCGACGGTTCTGCCAACAGCGGATGCCCCGGCCGCGCCACCGCCACCACCGGCTCGTCGGCCAGCGGCTCGTAGCGTAGGTGCAGTTTGTCGTGCTCGGCAAACAGCCTGCCGACCACTAAGTCGAGCTTGTCCTGCGCAAGGCGTTCGAGCAGCACGTTGCTGCTTTCGATTTCAAGCGACACCCGCAGCCCCGGATGCTCGCGCGTGATCTGCGCCACCACCGGCGGCAACAGCCGCACGCCCGGCGAGGTGATGGTGCCCACCGCCACATGCCCCAGGTGGCCGGCCTTGCCCGAGCACTTCCTCTTGCGCCTGGTCCAGGCTGCCGACGACGGCGCGCGCGTGCCGGATCAGCGCATCGCCATAGCGCGTGGGCCGCATGCCGCGCGGCATGCGCTCGAACAGTTGCACATCCAGCATGGCCTCCAGCTCGCGCAGCAGCGAGGCGGCGGCTGCGTCATGTTGAGCGCAGCGGCCGCCCGGTGAATGTTGCCCTCCTCGGCCAGGGCGATCAGCAGCAGCAGTTGTCGCGTCTTCAGGCGCGCACGGACATACCAGGGGCTGTTCGACATCGGGTCTTCCTCGAGATATCAAATCGGATATCGGTCACGGCCAATATTTCATTGGAAGGATATCAGGGCGCTCCGTACACTCGGTCCGATCAAAAAACCACAACCACACCGGAGACAACGGACGTGCCGCGCGGCCCGCAAGTGCCGCGCAGCCGATCGATGCACGCGCGCATCGACAAGCACGTCCGTGACACACGCACCCATGTCGGAATCGAAACCCAAGCTGCGCTCGGCCGAATGGTTCGGCACCGCCGATAAGAACGGCTTCATGTATCGAAGCTGGATGAAGAACCAGGGCATCCCCGACCACGAATTCGACGGACGCCCGATCATCGGCATCTGCAATACCTGGTCGGAACTGACGCCGTGCAACGCGCATTTCCGCAAGCTCGCCGAACACGTCAAGCGCGGCATTTACGAGGCGGGCGGCTTTCCGGTGGAGTTTCCGGTGTTCTCCAACGGCGAATCGAACCTGCGCCCGACCGCCATGCTCACGCGCAACCTCGCCGCCATGGATGTGGAAGAGGCGATTCGCGGCAACCCGATCGACGCGGTGGTGCTGCTCACCGGCTGCGACAAGACCACGCCCGCCCTGCTGATGGGCGCGGCCAGCTGCGACGTGCCGGCCATCGTCGTGACGGGCGGGCCGATGCTCAACGGCAA
This sequence comes from Ralstonia sp. 1B3, assembly GCF_036631435.1. Lineage (NCBI taxonomy): Bacteria > Pseudomonadati > Pseudomonadota > Betaproteobacteria > Burkholderiales > Burkholderiaceae > Ralstonia > Ralstonia sp. 1B3. The sequence goes on from NZ_JAPNUG010000026.1 coordinate 12,756, forward strand.
GCTCGACGGCAAGAACATCGGCTCGGGCACGGCGGTGTGGCAGCTGCACGAATCGCTCAAGGCGGGCGAGATCGACCTGCATCACTTCCTGTCCGCCGAGGCGGGGATGTCGCGCTCGGCCGGCACGTGCAACACGATGGGCACGGCGTCCACCATGGCCTGCATGGCCGAAGCGCTCGGCACATCGCTGCCGCACAACGCAGCCATTCCCGCAGTGGATGCGCGGCGCTACGTGCTTGCGCACATGTCAGGCATCCGCATCGTCGAGATGGCGCTGCAGGGGCTGACGCTGTCCAAGATCCTCACGCGCGCCGCATTCGAGAACGCCATCCGCGTCAACGCGGCCATTGGCGGCTCCACCAACGCGGTGATCCACCTCAAGGCGATTGCCGGGCGCATCGGCGTGCCGCTTGAGCTGGAAGACTGGTCGCGCATCGGCCGGGACACCCCGACCATCGTCGACCTGATGCCCTCGGGGCGCTTCCTGATGGAGGAGTTCTATTACGCCGGCGGCCTGCCCGCCGTGCTGCGCCGCCTGGGTGAGGCAAACCTGCTGCCGCACCCCGATGCGCTGACCGTCAACGGCAAGACGCTGTGGGAGAACGTCAAAAACGCGCCCATCACCGACGACGAAGTCATCCGGCCGCTCACAAATCCGCTGATCGACGATGGCGGCATTCGCGTGCTGCGCGGCAATCTCGCGCCGCGCGGTGCGGTGCTCAAGCCGTCGGCGGCGAGTCCGGAATTGCTGCGGCATCGCGGCCGTGCGGTCGTGTTCGAGAACCTCGAACACTACAAGGAACGCATCGTCGACGAGACCTTGGAGGTGGATGCCAGCTCCGTGCTGGTGATGAAGAACTGCGGGCCGAAGGGCTATCCGGGCATGGCCGAGGTCGGCAACATGGGCCTGCCGCCCAAGCTGCTGCGCCAGGGTGTGAAGGACATGGTCCGCATTTCCGACGCGCGCATGAGCGGCACCGCCTACGGAACGGTCGTGCTGCACGTCGCGCCCGAGGCTGCCGCTGGCGGGCCGCTGGCCGCGGTGCAGGACGGCGACTGGATCGAACTCGACTGCGAGGCCGGCACGCTGCACCTTGATATCGACGACGCCGAACTGGCGCGCCGCATGGCGGCCTATCAGGCACCTCGCTCCCATGGTGAAGACGGCGGCTACCAGCGCCTGTACGTCAATCACGTGCTGCAAGCCGACGAAGGCTGCGACCTTGATTTCTTGGTCGGCTGCCGTGGCGCCGCCGTGCCGCGCCACTCGCACTGAGCCGAGGAAAGACCGATGGACATCTCCCAAACCGCAGGCGCCGCTCCGACTTCGGCCGATGCATCGGAGGAGCAGCGCATCATCCGCATGCTCACGCGCAAGCTGATGCCGTTCCTCGCGCTGATCTACGTGGTGGCGTATATCGATCGCTCCGTAGTCGGCTTCGCCAAGCTGCACATGAACGCGGCAGTGGGCATCGGTGACGCTGCCTACGGTCTGGGGGCGGGCCTGTTCTTCATCGGCTATTTCCTATGCGAGGTGCCGAGCAACCTGGCACTCGAACGCTTTGGCGCACGCCGCTGGTTTGCGCGCATTCTGTTCACGTGGGGCGTCATCACCATGGCCATGGCGCTGGTCAGCGGCCCGGTCAGTTTCTATGTGCTGCGCTTCCTGCTCGGTGCGGCCGAGGCCGGCCTGTACCCCGGCATTCTGTATTTCCTGACCAAGTGGTTTCCGATGCGCCACCGTGCGCGCATCGTCGGCTTGCTGGTGCTGGCGCAGCCCGTCGCGCTCATCATCACCGGGCCGTTGGCGGGGTGGCTGCTGTCGGTGCCGGGGCTCTTCGGCATGTCGAGCTGGCAGATGCTGTTCGTGGTCAGCGGCCTGCCGGCCACGCTGCTGTGTGTGCCGACGCTGCGTATCCTGCCGGAATCCCCGCGCATGCGCGCTGGCTGCCCGCTGCAGACCGCGCGTGGATCGAACGTGAGCTGGCCGCAGACCAGGCCGCCTATGCGCTGAAATCGCACGGTAGCCCGCTCAAGGCGCTCAAGGATGTGCGGGTGCTGATGCTGGCGCTGCTGTTTCTACCGTTTCCGCTGAGCATCTACGGCCTCTCGCTGTGGCTGCCGACGATCATCAAGCAGTTTGGCGTGAGCGATGCCGCCACCGGTTTGCTGTCGGCTGTGCCCTATCTGTTTGCCGTGCTGGGCTTGTACCTAGTGCCGCGCCATTCGGACCGCACGGGCGAGCGCTACTGGCACATCGCCATTCTGTCGGCGCTGGCCGCGCTCGGCATGGCGGCCAGCGCATGGGTTCAAACGCCCGCGCTGCAACTGGCGTGCCTCTGCCTGTTCGCGTTTTCCGCCTATGCAATCCAGGCCGTGCTGTGGACGCTGCCCGGACACTTCCTGACCGGCACGAGCGCCGCCGTGGGCATTGCAACCATCAACTCGCTGTCCAACCTGGGCGGTTACCTCGGCCCCTATGGCATGGGCATCCTCAAGAACGCCACAGGCAGCCTGTCTGCCGGTCTGTACTTCCTTGCCGCCGCGCTGGCATTTGCCGTGGTGATGACGTTCATCGTTCGCGCCGTGCTGGGCGCACGCCAGCACCTCTCCTGACACCCATTCCCGACTTCACGATTTCATGACCCGCAACAGCAAACCGCGCTACCAAGGCATCTTTCCGGTGGTGCCCACCACGTTCACGGAAACTGGCGAACTCGACCTTGCCAGCCAGAAGCGGGCCATCGATTTCATGATCGACGCCGGCTCCGATGGCCTGTGCATCCTCGCCAATTTCTCCGAGCAGTTCTCGTTGTCGGACGACGAACGCGAAGTCCTCACCCGCACCGCGCTGGAACACGTGGCGGGCCGCGTACCGGTGATCGTCACCACGTCGCACTACAGCACGCAGGTCTGCGCACAACGCAGCCGTCGCGCGCAGGACATGGGCGCCGCCATGCTGATGGTGATGCCGCCCTACCACGGCGCCACCTTCCGCGTGCCGGAAACGCAGATCTACGAATTCTTTGCGCGCGTGTCGGATGCCGTCGGCATTCCGATCATGATTCAGGATGCGCCGGCCAGCGGCACTGTGCTGTCTGCGGCATTCCTCGCGCGCGTGGCCCGCGAGATCGAGCAGGTCGCCTACTTCAAGATCGAAACGCCCGGGGCGGCGGCCAAGCTGCGCGAGCTGATCCGCCTCGGCGGCGACGCCATCGAAGGCCCCTGGGACGGCGAAGAGGCCATCACGCTGCTGGCCGATCTCGATGCCGGCGCCACGGGCAGCATGACCGGCGGCGCGTATCCCGACGGCATCCGGCCGATCATCGAGGCGCATGCCCAAGGGCAGCACGATCTGGCGTTCGATCTGTATCAACGCTGGCTGCCGCTCATCAATCACGAGAACCGGCAGGCCGGCATCCTGGCCGCAAAGGCGCTGATGAAGGAAGGCGGCGTGATTGCCTGCGAGGCATCGCGCCATCCGCTGCCCGCAATGCACCCGGACACGCGCCGGGGCCTGATCGACATTGCCCGGCGGCTCGACCCGCTGGTCTTGCGCTGGGGCCGATAACCATGCACGGCAACTCCACCCCTGTTTCGATCGGCATCGTCGGCGTTGGCAAAATCGCGCGTGACCAGCATCTGCCTGCGCTTGCCGCGCAGCCGGGCTTTACGCTTGCGGCCTGCGCCAGCCCGCATTCGCGCGTTGAGGGCCTGCCGCATTACACGACGCTCGACGCCATGCTGGCAGACGAACGCGCGCTGCAGGCAGTGTCGCTGTGCACGCCGCCTCAGGTGCGGTTTGCCCAGGCCCGGGCGGCTCTCGCCGCCGGCAAGCACGTCATGCTGGAGAAGCCCCGGGCGCCAGCGTGTCGGAAGTGGCGATCCTCGCTGATCTGGCGCGGCAGAACCGCCGCACCTTGTTCGCCTCCTGGCATTCACGCCACGCGCCCGGTGTCGAGGCCGCTCGGGAGTGGCTGGCAAGCCGCGCCATCGTCTCGGTCGACGTGCAATGGAAAGAAGACGTGCGCCGCTGGCACCCGAACCAGGCATGGATCTGGGAACCCGGCGGCCTGGGCGTGTTCGACCCGGGCATCAACGCGCTGTCGATCCTGACCCGCGTACTGCCTCATGCGTTCTTTCTGACGTCCGCCGACCTGTGGGTGCCCGCCAATCAGCAGACGCCGATTGCAGCCCACCTCGCATTCACCGATGAACGCGGCACGGCCATCGCGGCGGAATTCGACTGGCGCCATGACGCGGGCGAGCTATGGCAGATCGACGTGACCACGCGCGACGGCACGCTGCGGCTCGCCCAAGGCGGCAAGCAATTGACCATCGACGGCGCTGAGATCGACGTCGGCCCTGAACGCGAATACCCGAGCCTGTACACACGCTTTCTCGAACTGATCGCCAGTGGTGAAAGCGATGTGGATGTCCGCCCGCTTCAGCATGTCGCCGATGCCATGCTGCTCGGTCGGCGCCATCTGATCGATCCGTTCGTGCCGTGATGCACGGCCGACTTACGTAGTGCCATAAGAGCCATTCCAACGAGGAGACAACCATGCAACGCAAACTTCGCCGGCTGACCCTGTCCGCCCTGGCAGCCACCCTTTGCCTGGCGCCGCTGGCCGCCAGCCTGCCCGCCCACGCCGACGAGCCGCTCAAGATCGGCTTCCTGGTCAAGATGCCGGAGCAGGCGTGGTTCATCAACGAGCAGAAAGCCGCCACCGAACTTGGCAAGAAGAACGGTTTTTCGGTGGTGAACATCGGTACGCCCGATGGTGAAAAGGTGCTGGCCGCCATCGACAACCTGGGCGCGCAAGGTGCCAAGGGCTTCGTCATCTGCGCACCGGACGTGCGCCTCGGGCCGGCCATCTCCGCACGCGCCAAGCACTACAACATGAAGTTCGTCACGGTGGACGATCAGCTCGTCGACTCGTCCGGCAAGCCGCTGGCCAACGTGCCGCACTTGGGCATGTCGGCCTTCAAGATCGGCAACCAGGTCGGCCAGGCCATCTCCGACGAGATGAAGCGCCGCGGCTGGAAGCCCGAGGAAGTGGGGGCGCTGCGCATCACCAACTACGAACTGCCGACGGCCAAGCTGCGCACCGACGGCGCCACGCAGACGCTGCTGGCCGGCGGCTTCAAGAAGAGAACATCTTCGACGCGCCGCAAAAGACGACCGACGACGCAGGCGGCTTCAATGCGGCATCACCGGTGCTGGCGCAGCATGCCAACATCAAGAAGTGGGTGATCTTCGCGCTCAATGAAGAGAGCGTGCTGGGCGGCGTGCGCGCCACCGAGCAACTGCACATCCCGGCAGCCGATGTGATCGGCGTCGGCATCAACGGTGCCGGCGAGGCGTTTGCCGAATTCCAGAAGAAGGAGCAGACGGGCTTCTTCGGCACGATTGCCGTCAGTTCGACCAACCACGGCAAGGACAGCGCTGCAAACCTCGTCGACTGGATCAAGACGGGCAAGCAACCGCCGGCCGATACGCAAACCACCGGCAAGCTGATGGTGCGCAGCAATTGGCAAGAAGTGCGCAAGGAACTGGGCATTTGAGAACCGGCTCACGATCCTACTGCGCGGCTCGAAGTTGACCTTGCGATGCTCGCCGTACCCATGTACGACTGCGCTTCTCAGGCCAACCTCGGGCCGCTCGCTACGGATCGTGAACCGGTTCAGCGCCAAGGCCAGCGAAAAAAGGCAATCGATGACAGTCCAATCACTTGATGAGAGCGGCCCGCCGGACGCTTCCGCTGGCGCCTATCTGAAGCTCGACGGCATCACCGTGCGCTTTCCTGGCGTGCTGGCGCTCGACCACGTCTCGCTCGACATCCGCCGCGGCGAGGTGCACGGCCTGATGGGCGAAAACGGCGCGGGCAAGTCGACGCTGCTCAAGGTGCTGTCGGGCGTCAACCAGCCGGAGGACGGCACGCTGTCGCTCGACGGCGTGCCGCAGCAGTTCACGAACACGCGTGCAGCCATTGCGGCGGGCATCGCGATCATCTATCAGGAACTGCACCTCGTACCTGAACTGACGGTGGCGGAAAACCTGATGCTCGGTGCGCTGCCCAACCGCTTTGGCGTGCTCGACGAGAAGACGCTGATCGCCCGCGCGCTGCGCGAACTCGAACGGCTGGGGAGAAGCTCGATCCGGCGCAGCCCGTCAAGCATCTGTCGATCGGCCAGCGCCAGATGATCGAAATCGGCAAGGCGCTGATGCGCGACGCACGCGTGATCGCCTTCGATGAACCCACGAGTTCGCTCTCCTCGCGCGAGACGACACAGTTGTTCCGCATCATTCGCGCGCTCAAGGCCGAGGGCCGCGCAGTCATCTACGTCACGCATCGCATGGAAGAGGTGTACGAACTGTGCGATCGCGTGACCGTGTTCCGCGACGGCCGGCACATCGACACGTTCAACGCCGGCGCGAACCTCGACCGCGAGCGGCTGATCCGCTGCATGGTCGGCCGCTCAATTCAGGACGTGTACGGCTACAAGCCGCGCCCGCTCGGCGAGGTGAAGGTCGACGTGCGCGGCCTGATGGGGCCCGGCTTGAGCGAACCCGCCTCGTTCCGGGCACATGCAGGAGAAATCGTCGGCTTCTTCGGGCTGGTGGGCGCGGGGCGCTCGGAGCTGATGAAGCTGCTCTACGGCGCAGTCAAACCCACAGCAGGCGAGATTCGCCTGAACGGCAAGCGTGTCCAGTTCAACACGCCGCGCGATGCGGTGCGCGCGGGGGTTGCGCTCTGCCCGGAAGACCGCAAGCAGGAAGGCATCGTTGCCATCGCCTCGGTCTCGGACAATCTGAACATCAGTTGCCGGCGCCACTTCAGCCGCTTCAGCGTGCTCAACAACCGGCAGGAAGCGCGGACCACCCAGTCGTTCATCGACAAGCTCGCCATCAAGACGCGCAACGGCGAAACGCCGATCGGCAAGCTGTCGGGCGGCAACCAGCAGAAGGTGATTCTCTCGCGCTGGCTGGCCGAAGACATCGACGTCTTCCTGATGGACGAGCCCACACGCGGCATCGACGTCGGCGCCCGCAGCGAAATCTACAGCCTGCTCTACGGCCTGGCCGAGGCGGGGCGCACCGTCATCGTCGTGTCGAGCGATCTGGCGGAAGTCATCGGCGTGGCCGACCGGGTGCTCGTGATGAAGCAAGGCCGCATCGTCGGCGATCTGCCCAGAGAGCACGCGTCGCCCGACACCCTCATCAAACTCGCGCTGCCACGCTAGCGCGAATCACGCCCTCATGGAAACCGACCCAATGCAAACGCCATCCACCGAATCCGTGCCGGGCGGCCCTCCGTTGGCCGCCTCCGGCATTCCAAGCCGCGCCGCCCTCACGTGGGAGCTGGTCAACCGATCGGGCATCGTCGTGGTGTTCCTCCTGCTGTTCACCGCGCTGGCGTTCACGGTGCCGGGCTTCGTCAGCAGTCGCAACATCCAGGGCCTGCTGCTCTCCGTCACCCTGATCGGCTCCATTTCCGTCACGATGATGTTCGTCCTCGCACTCGGCGAGGTGGACTTGTCCGTCGCCTCCATCGTCGCCTTCGCGGGCGTGGTGGCATCGACACTCATCACCGCAACGCACAGCGTGGCGCTTGGTGTCGGAGCCGGCGTGCTGGCGGGCGGCCTGGTCGGGCTCGTCAACGGCGTGCTGGTGGCGCGCTACCAGATCAACTCGCTGATCGTCACGCTGGCCATGATGGAAGTCGTGCGCGGCCTCGCCTTCATCACCTCCAACGGCGACGCGGTGATGATTTCCGAAGAGCTTCTTCGACCTGGGCGGCGGATCCTTCCTCGGCATTTCCTACCCCATCTGGAGCAACATCGTTGGTTTCGCCTTGTTCGGCTTCCTGCTCAAGAAGACGGTGTTCGGCAAGAACGTCCTTGCCGTCGGCGGCAACGAAGAAGCCGCGCTGCTTGCTGGCCTGCCTGTCACACGCATCAAAATCGCCGTGTTCGTCCTGCAAGGGCTGGTAACCGGCTTTGCCGGGGTGATGCTGGCCTCGCGCATGAGTCTGGGCGATCCGAAAACGTCCGTCGGGCTTGAGCTGGGCGTGATCTCGGCCTGCGTGCTGGGCGGGGTGTCGCTCACGGGCGGGGTGGCGACCGTGTCGGGTGTGCTGGTCGGCGTTCTGATCATGGGGTCGGTGCAGAACGCAATGAGCCTGATGAACGTGCCGACGTTCTATCAGTACCTGATCCGCGGCGGCATTCTGCTGTTGGCGGTGTGGTTTGACCGGATTCGCCGCAACAAGCGGGCAAGCTGACACGCCACTCGACTTTTACACGGCAACAAAAAAGCCCGCATGTGCGGGCTTTTTCATTCCAAGGCCGATGATCGATGATCGGCGCCGGAGCACCTTCAAGCGAACGAATAGAACACGCGGAACTGAACCTTGCGCTCGGCCCAGAATTCGGCCGCGTCGCGGAACACGTCCAGCAGCACTTCACGCGCTTCCTTGTCGAACTTCGGCTGGCACGGCAGACCCTCGAGCACGATCACAAAACCCGGTTGCGGGCCGGCCTTGTAGATCATGTCGGTCAGGCAGTCGGCCAGGGCATCGAAGTTCTTGCCGAAATGCTTCGGGAACAGAAACTCGCGCGCAATCACGTCGAGCACTTCACTCTTGGTCGTCGCCGCCGCACAGTTGGCGTACAGGAAATGCTGGCCGAGGCTGGCCGCCGACTCGGCCAGATCCGCCACGCGGAACGCGCGGATCGACTGCACGATATTCGGACGCACCGTCTTGAACAGGTTCATGGCGTCTTCGCGACCTCCATCGTCGTCCGTCTGAGTGTTGTCCTGCGTCATGATGTTCTGCGGTGCGCTTTGAGGCAACTTGGCCGCCCCCGACGCGTGCGCCCAGGGCTTGCATCCCGACCACACCGTCGTACAGATTTTGCGCCTTGTGCCACGCCTCGCGGGCCACGCGCTCATCGCGTGCGGTGAGCGAGTCGTCCAGCCCAAACATGTTGGTCGTCATCGCTGTATCCGTTGAAAACTGTTGTAGTGATCTTCCGTGTAGTAGCAGTCGTTGGCCGCTTGCTGATCGCCGCCGCAGATGATGCGTCGGGCGCCGCGGTTGCGAGCCCCTCGCGTCTTCACGGTGTACTCGTGGTAATAGCCACGCCGTTGCGCAGGCAAACGTCGTTCATAGTTGCCGAACGTGGTGCCATCTTTCGCATAGGGGAACGGACCGCCCTGCTCGATCAGTGCCAGCGTGCGCTGCGCCTCATTGGGCAGGTCTGCCGCACGAATGGTTCCCACGGCGGCAGTCATGCCGGATGTGTCCCGGGCGACTGCATTGGCCGGCAAACCGGCCGCCACCGACAACGCAAGCGTTGCCGCCAGCGCGCCACGCGCCATCGCCTGAGATACGGAGCGGCCGATCCACGCCCCAAGTCGCTTTGTCATCAGCAGGCCCTAACGGGAGAATCGCGCCAGCCGGAGCACGGCGCAGGTCACAAGCGCAGGCGGCCGCCCAATAACGATCCGGACAGCCGATTTGCAGCTGAAAGCGAAGCGGCTCAATGCGTGAGAGGCCTGGCAGGGAATGACAAGTCGGGCGACTGCCGAAGACTTGGGGAATCCTTCCGCCTGCAAAAACCTACCCATTGCGCGCACCAAATAAGGCAAACCGGCTAGACGTGTGTACGGAAAACCGCTTTTTGAACCCGTCTGGCCCTGTTCGGACCTCATGTGCTCAGAAGCACCCCTTCAGCCCGTAAGGGTACGCTCATCGATGACAACAATCAACCGACGGTAAAAGTCTGAAGGGTTTTTCCACATCAATATTGAGTTTGTTTGAATGTAAGCGCACGCACACTTACAGAGCAAAAAGGGAGCGCAGCATCGTGCGCTCCCTTTTCTGGTGCAGGGCGATCAGCGTTGCGCCTGTGCAGCAGCATCCACCACGGTCAGAGCCGTCATGTTAAGGATGCGTCGCACGGTAGCCGACGGCGTGAGGATATGCACCGGCTTCTTCGCGCCCAGCAGGATCGGGCCGATGGCGATGTTGTTGCCAGCCGCCGTCTTCAGCAGGTTGTAGGCGATGTTGGCAGCGTCGATGTTGGGCATGACCAACAGGTTCGCTTCGCCCTTCAGGGTCGAATCCGGCACCAGCGAGTCGCGGAGCTTTTCGTCGAGCGCCGCATCGCCGTGCATCTCGCCATCCACCTCCAGGGTCGGCGCACGTTCGCGCAGAATGGCCAAAGTTTCGCGCATCTTGACGGCGGAAGGCGCTTCCGAGGAGCCGAAGTTGGAGTGCGACATCAGCGCAACTTTCGGCTTGATGCCAAAGCGGCACAGTTCCTCGGCAGCCATGATGGTGATCTCGGCGAGCTGCTCCGCGGTCGGATCGACGTTGACGTGTGTGTCCGTGAGGAAGATCTGGCGCCCTGGCAGAACCAGGCCGTTCATGGCGGCGTACACGCAGTTCGTGCCGCCAATGACCTGGTCGATATAGCGCAGGTGGGCGGCGGTGTTGCTGACCGTACCGCAAATCATGCCGTCGGCTTCGCCCTTGTGGATCATGACAGCGCCGATCAGCGTCGAACGGCGGCGCAATTCGAGCTTCGCGTATTGCGGCGTCACGCCCTTGCGCGCCATCAGCTTGTAGTACGTCTCCCAGTAGTCGCGGAAGCGCTGGTCGTGTTCGGGGTTCACCACGGTGAAATCCACGCCCTCGCGCAGGCGCAGGCCGAAACGCTCGATGCGATGGGCGATCACGCTCGGGCGGCCGATCAGGATCGGGCTGGCGAGCTTTTCGTCCACGACGATCTGCACGGCACGGAGGACGCGCTCTTCTTCACCCTCGGCAAAGACGATGCGCTTGTTCTCCATCGGCACCTTGCGGGCGGCCGAGAAGATCGGCTTCATCAGCGTGCCGGAGTGGTAGACGAACTGCTGCAGATGCTGGCGGTAGGCGTCCATGTCTTCGATCGGACGCTGCGCCACGCCCGAGAGCATGGCCGCTTGCGCCACGGCCGGCGCGATCTTGACGATCAGGCGCGGGTCGAAGGGCTTCGGAATCAGGTATTCGGGGCCGAACGACAGATCCTGGATGCCGTAGGCGGAAGCCACGATGTCGCTTTGCTCCTGGCGGGCCAGTTCTGCCACCGCGTGCACGGCGGCAACTTCCATCTCACGCGTGATGGTGGTCGCGCCCACGTCCAGCGCCCCGCGGAAGATGAACGGGAAGCACAGGACGTTGTTGACCTGGTTCGGGTAGTCCGTGCGGCCGGTGCCCATGATGACGTCGGGGCGCACTTCCTTGGCCAGCTCCGGCAGGATTTCCGGGTTCGGGTTGGCCAGCGCGAAGATGATCGGCTTGTCGGCCATGCGCTTGACCATGTCCTGCTTAAGCACGCCGGCGGCGGACAGCCCCAGGAAAATGTCGGCGCCGTCGATGACTTCGGCCAGCGTACGCAGATCGGTCTTCTGTGCGAAGTGCGCCTTGTCCGGATCCATCAGTTCGGTACGGCCTTCGTAGACAACGCCCGCCAGGTCCGTCACCCAGATGTTTTCGCGCGGCAGGCCCAGATCGACCAGCAGGTCGAGGCAGGCCAGCGCCGCAGCGCCCGCGCCCGAAGCCACCAGCTTGACCTTCTTGATGTCCTTGCCGACGACCTTCAGTGCGTTTGTGATGCCTGCGCCCACGACGATGGCGGTGCCGTGCTGGTCATCGTGGAAGACGGGAATCTTCATGCGCTTGCGCAGTTCGCGCTCGACGAAGAAGCACTCCGGCGCCTTGATGTCTTCCAGGTTGATGCCGCCGAAGGTCGGCTCCAGCGAGGCGATGATATCGACCAGCTTCTGGGGGTCTTTTTCGTTGATCTCGATGTCAAACACATCGATACCGGCAAATTTCTTGAAGAGGCCTGCCTTGCCTTCCATGACCGGCTTCGAGGCTTCCGGGCCGATGTCGCCAAGGCCGAGCACCGCCGTGCCGTTGGTCACCACGCCGACGAGGTTGCCGCGTGCGGTGTAGCGGAACGAGTTCGCAACGTCTTCGACGATCTCTTCGCAGGCGGCGGCAACGCCGGGCGAATACGCCAGGGCCAAGTCGCGCTGGTTCGACAGCGGCTTGGTCGGCGTGACGGAAATCTTGCCCGGGGTCGGAAACTCGTGGTACTCCAGCGCGGCCTTGCGCAAGGCGGCGCGCTGCTGCGCCTTGAGTTCTTCATCCGTGCGGGCGGGCTGCTGAGGCTGGGAATCCACCGTGGTCATGGGTCTCTCGTATCGGGTGGCCAGCGCGCACGCCGGCCGTCGCATCTAGCGGGCCACCGGGATACCCTCACGAGCGCCACGGGAATACGGTCCGCCTCCTTGGGCCCGTCATTTTATATAGTGAAAAGCGATCTCACAACGGGATTTTGGGTGGGAGTGCCATGCGCATTCGCTACAATATTCCACCGTCCTGTCACGGCACCATCGGGCTTGCCCCATATTCTTCCATCGCCGCTGCCGTGTCTAAACCCGTCCACCCCTCCAACTTCGGCGATCCGGCGGACAATCTGTCCGAATTTGGTCTGATCCGCCGTTATTTCACGCGGCCGACCTCGAAAGCGACGTTGGGCGTGGGCGACGACTGCGCCCTGCTTGCGCCGCGCCCGGGGCACGAATTGGCGATCTCCACCGACATGCTGGTCGCCGGCCGTCACTTCTTTCCACATGCGGAGCCGCGCGCACTTGGCCATAAGGCGCTCGCTGTCAACCTCTCTGACCTGGCAGCGATGGGCGCCGAGCCCCGCGCCTTTACGCTCGCCGTGGCATTGCCCCAGGCCGATGCGGCGTGGCTCAAACCGTTTTCCGAAGGCTTGCTCGCCTTGGCCGATGCGTTTCGCTGCGAACTGATCGGCGGCGACACTACACGGGGGCCGCTCACCCTCAGCCTGACCGTCTTCGGCGACGTTCCCGCCGCTACGGCACTACGTCGCGACGCCGCCGGCCCCGGCGATGACATCTGGGTTTCGGGTACCGTCGGCGACGCGCGACTGGCACTGGGCGCATTGCGTAACGAGTGGCCGCTCACGCCGGAAGCCCTCGCACAGGTGCAGCCGCGCATGGACATGCCCACGCCGCGTGTCGCACTCGGCCTGGCGTTGCGCGTATCGCCCGGGCGGCGCTCGATGTATCTGACGGCTTGTTGGGCGATCTTGGCCACATCCTCGCGCAATCGCGCGTCGGAGCGACGATCGCGGTGGACGATGTCCCGCGCTCGGCGACCCTCGCCGCGCAGTCGCAGGCGCTTCAGCTGCAGTGCACGCTGGCCGGCGGCGACGACTACGAACTTTGCTTCACTGCGCCTGCCGATGCGCGCGACGCTGTGATCGCCGCCGGCAAGCGTGCGGGTGTGGCCGTGACGCGCATCGGCCGCATCGACGGCGAAACCGGCTTGCGACTCATCGATGCCAAAGGCGCGCCGATTATCTTCACGCACGGCAGCTTCGACCATTTTTCTTCCGCCTCATGATGTCTTCCGCTCCCTTCCCGCCATCCAATCCGCCGGGCCAGCCTGACACTGTCGTGCTCGAAGCGGGCCAGACCGCAGGTACGCCGCCCCACGGCGCGCTTCATGTTCGGTCATCCGGCGCGGATCCTCGCGCTTGGCTTCGGCTCGGGCCTCTCTCCCATCCTGCCGGGCACGGTCGGCACCCTGTACGCGTGGCTGATCTACGTTGTGTTTGCTCGGTGGATCTCGGGGCCGACTTGGCTGCTGATCGCGGCGGTCGGCTTCGTGATCGGCATCTGGGCATGCACCCGCACCGCGCGCGACCTGGGCGTGGCAGACCACGGCGCCATGGTGTGGGACGAAATGGTGGCGTTTTGGATCGTGCTGGCCTTCGTCACGCCAACCACGCTGGGCGGGCAATTCGCCGCGTTCCTGTGGTTCCGCTTCTTCGACATGGTCAAGCCAGCGCCCATTCGCTACTACGACCGCTCGCTCAAAGGCTTTGGCGTGCGCGGCGGCTACGGCGTGATGGTCGACGACATTCTGGCGGCGTTCTACACGCTGCTCGTGTTCGCGCTGTGGCGCTCGTTTTGACGTTTGACGACCGAAGCTTCAAAGGTACCGCAATGGCTGAATCCCGCGCGCTGGCCCAACTGGCCGAACTCGTTGCTGACACGCTGAACAAGCGCAGCCTGATGATGGCGTCCGCCGAATCGTGCACAGGCGGGTTGGTGTCCGCCGCCATTACCGACGTATCGGGGTCGTCCGCGTGGTTCGAGCGCGGCTTCGTCGTCTATTCCAACGAAGCGAAATCGCAGATGTTGGGCGTGCCGGCGGCGCTGATCCGCGAACATGGGGCCGTGAGCGAACCCGTGGCGCACGCCATGGCCGAAGGCGCGGTGCTCAACAGCCGCGCGCAGGTGGCGGTGGCGATTACCGGCGTCGCGGGCCCGACCGGTGGCACGCCCGACAAGCCCGTCGGCATGGTCTGCTTTGGCTGGAGCAACCGCCTGCAAACCCGCGTGGAAACGCGCCACTTCAAGGGCGACCGCAAGCAGGTCCGCCTGCAGGCCGCCGAGCACGCACTGCGCGGCCTGCTCGACTTCCTCGACCAGCAGAGTCCTGATCTAGATTTCGCTGGATGATCCGGCCGGCGACGATCTCCGTGATCGTGTTCCGGCTGGTGCTCGTGGTCGTGCTCGTGGCGACGGTCGCGATCATGATCGCGGCGCGTCGTCTCGTGCTGGTGGGTGTCGTCGCGCTCTTTCTCGAGCTTGCGGTCCGGATCCTTACCCGTCTCTTCCCGATGCGTGCCGGCGGCGGGGCGGTGCGGTGCGTGGTCATGATGTCCTCATCGCCGCAACCGGACCGACAGCGCCGATCAGTTGCGGAACTGGTTGATCTGGTTGCGCGTGGTCTCGGCCACGCGGCGGGCCGCATCAGCGAAATCACTGTCGGTGCTGGCGTAGAGAATCGCCCGCGACGAGTTGATCATCATGCCCGTGCCGTCAGCCGTGCGGCCGGCGCGCACCGTGGCTTCGATGTCGCCGCCCTGGGCGCCGACGCCCGGAATCAGCAGCGGCATGTCGCCGACAATCTCCCGCACCTTGGCAATCTCTTCCGGGAACGTCGCGCCCACCACCAGGCCCATCTGGCCGCTGGTGTTCCACACGTCGCGCGCACGTTCCGCCACGACCTGGTAGACGGGGCGGCCGTCAGTTTCGAGGAACTGCACATCGCTGCCGCCGGCGTTGGAGGTGCGGCACAGCACGATGACGCCCTTGTCGGCATGCGCCAGATACGGCTGCATCGAGTCGAAACCCATGTACGGGCTGACGGTGATGGCATCAGCCTGGTAGCGCTCGAAGGCTTCCTTGGCGTAGTGCTCGGCGGTCGAGCCGATATCGCCGCGCTTGGCGTCGAGAATGACGGGGATGCCCGGATAGGCTTCGTGGATGTAGTTGATGAGCTGTTCGAGCTGGTCTTCGGCGCGCTGCGAGGCGAAGTAGGCGATCTGCGGCTTGAAGGCGCAGACCAGATCGGCGGTGGCGTCCACAATGGCGCGGCAGAACGAGAAGATTGCTCCGCCCGTGCCGGTCAGCGATGCCGGCAGGCGTGCCGGGTCAGGATCGAGGCCAACGCACAGCAGGGAGTTGTTGCGTTGCCAGGCGGCAGCGAGTTGTTCGGTAAATCGCATGGTGTCGGGAATGTGAAGGCGGCCGGATGGCCGCATGACTTGCCTGCATTTTACCCGTCGGGCGGCCCGGTTGCGGCATCTTCCGGACGTGGCGTCGGCCCCACGCGTGCGCGCCGAGCCGCCGTTTGTGGCTGAACCCGTCGCTTCTTTAGGCTACACTCGGCGCGATTTTTCGCTGCCCGTTCAACGCCTGCTTCAAGGAAACACCCCATGATCAACCTGTTCGTCGTGCAAAAAGGCCGTCTCGCGCAGGAACAGGTCGAAGAACGCAGCGAACTGCTGCAGCACAAGCCGATCTGGATCGACGTGATCGACCCCGACGACGAAGAACTGGCTTGATCAAGGAAGCCTACGGCGTCGTCCTGCCCGAGCTGGAGCAATTGGGGGACCTGGAAGCCTCCGCCCGCTACTTCGAAGGCGAAGACGGCCACATCCACATCCGCACCGATTTCCTGCTCGACGAAGAAACGACCTCCCGCAACGTGCGCGTCGCCTTCGTGCTGACCAAGGATGTGCTCTTCTCCATCCACGACGAAGACCTCCCGCGTTCCGCCTGGTTCGCATGCGTGCGCGGCTTCGCCCAGGCTCGGTGCGCAACGCCAAAGACGTGTTGATGGATCTGTACGCCACCGACGCTGAATATTCGGCCGACTCCATCGAAGAAGTCTACGAACGCCTCGAAGATGCCAGCAAGCGCGTACTGGCCGATGAGGTGACCGATGCCGCCGCCGCCGACGTGCTGGAGATCATCGCGCGCGTGGAAGACTTGAACGGCCGGATCCGCCGCAACGTGATGGATACGCGCCGCGCCGTGTCGTTCCTGCTGCGCAGCCAGTTGCTCTCGGCCGATCAGCAGGACGAAGCGCGCCAGGTGCTGCGTGACATCGATTCCATCGAGAACCACACGGCGTTCCTGTCGGACAAGGTCAACTTCCTGATGGATGCCACGGTCGGCTTCATCAACATCAACCAGAACAAGATCATCAAGCTGTTCTCGGTGGTGTCGGTGGCGCTGATGCCGCCCACGCTGATCGCCTCGATCTACGGCATGAACTTCAAGGTCATGCCGGAGCTGGACTGGGCTCAAGGCTACCCATATGCGATCGTGATGATGGTGGTGTCGGCGGCGATTCCGCTGGTGTACTTCCGCCGTAAGGGCTGGTTGAAGTAGCCCTGCGCCAGGTCAATCCGGCAGCGTGGCCGAGCCCATGCGGTTGGCGATCACGGTGGCCTTGCGCGTGAAGTTCACGTGCACGTTGGCGCAATAGCTCTTCTTGTCGAAGCACTTCGGTGCCGGCAGCGCCGCAGCCAGGCGCGCAGCCTGGCCGACCGTCAGTTGCGAGGCCGGGCGTTTGAAGTAATGCTGCGCCGCCGCTTCCGCGCCGAACACGCCCTCGCCCCATTCCACCGAGTTCAGATAGATTTCGAGAATACGTTCCTTGTCGAGCCAGAACTCGAGCATCCACGTGATGACCAGTTCTTCGCCCTTGCGCAGGTAGTGGCGTTCGCCCGAGAGGAACAGGTTCTTGGCCAGTTGCTGCGTGATGGTCGAACCGCCCGCGACCACGTGGCCGCGCCGTTTGTTCTTCTCCCACGCGTCGAGCATGGCGTCGACTTCCCAGCCGCTGTGCGAGACGAAGTCGGCGTCTTCGCTGGCGATGACCGCGCGTTTGAGGTTGCGCGAGACCTGGTCGTAATTGACCCAGCGGTGGTCGATCTTGCAGGTGAAGACATTGGCGCCGCACAGGCGCATGCGCTCGGCACGCATGAAGCTGGTGGACGACGGATCGAACACCTGCCAGCTCGCGATGGCAGCGAAGAAGTACAGGTTGAGCGCGACCACGCCCGCAACGAAGCAGCCGATCACGTAGCCGAACCAACGCATCATCGCAGGGCTGCGCTCCAGGTTCAGCGGGGCGCGCGTGCCGCGACTGCGGCTTCGCCCTGCAGCCCTTCGCGCATGGCGAGCAGCACCGAGCGTGTCCGGGCGCACGTCGCGCCAGACGAAGAACGATTCCGCCGCCTGCTCCACCAGCATGCCCAGGCCGTCCCACGCGCGCGCCCCGTTGCGCCGGGCAAACTCCATGAATACCGTCGGCCGCTGGCCGTACATCATGTCGTAGGCCAGCGCGTTGGGGCCGAACACGGTGGTCGGAATCGGCGGCACTTCGGCCTGCAAGCTGCTCGCCGTGGCGTTGATGATGACGTCGAACACGTCGTCTGCCGCAAGCTCGTCATAGCCGCCGCCCACGAGTTCGACCTCGTGCAGCTTGGCCGAGACCTCGAAGCGCTCGACCAGCTTGTTGGCGCGATCGGCCGTGCGGTTGGCAATGAACACGCGCGCGGGCTTGTGTTCGAGCAGCGGCAGCAGCACACCACGCGCCGCGCCGCCCGCGCCCAGCAGCAGCACGCGTTCGCCTTCAAACGAGTTGCCGATGTTGTGGGTGATGTCGCGCATCAGGCCGACGCCGTCGGTGTTGTCGCCAAAAATCTCTTCGCCATCGAACTTGAGCGTGTTGACCGCGCCGGCCGATTCCGCCCGCAGCGACAACGACGTCGACATGGCATATGCATCGAGCTTGAACGGCACGGTCACGTTGAGCCCGCGCCCGCCTTCGCGCACGAAGGTCATCACGGTTTCGTCAAACGCGATCAGCTCGGCGTAGATGCGGTCGTAGCGGATGAGCTGCCCCGCCTGCTGCGCAAACGCGGCGTGGATGATGGGCGACTTGCTGTGCGCGATCGGGTTGCCGATCACGCCATAACGATCTGTGGGCGGGGCGCTCGCAGCGGCGAGGATGGCCTCTTGAAACGACGACGGCATGGACGACGAAATCAGCGAGTCTGCAGGTGGGTTTCCAGGCCTGCACGGGTGAACTTGAACGTGGCAACCACATCCTGGATGTCGACGCGCTTGCGCATCTCGGCCGGGAAGGCGCCAAACGGTGAAGACGAACGCACGATGGCTACAGCCTGGCGATCCAGCGCGGGGTTGCCTGAGCTTTTGGCGATCTCGATGCCTTCGATCTTGTAGCCGTCCTGGTTGTAGCCGAGCTGCCCTTCGCGGTTGATGCTGATCACGACGATCAGTTCGCCGTACAGCGGGCGGCCGTTCTGACTGGGAAAGTTTGCGGTGCCGCGGGCTTCGATCTTGCGGCGCACGGCATCGTAGTAGCGGGCGTAATCGACTTGGCGCGCGCTGGCGGCCGTCAGCACATTACGGCGCGGGCGCTTGGCGTAGTTTTCGAGGTTGCGGTCGATCTCGGCTTGCAGGCGGGCGATTTCGTCTTGCGTGGTGCGATCGTCGGTGCCGTTGGTGGGCGACGGCTGCGGGCGCTCGCCGGGCTTGACCTGACGATCGTTGACCAGCGGCGCACGCTCGGTCGATTGCGTAAGCAGGCGGCGCTGCTCCTGCTCGAGATATTCGACGCGGCGCTGCGTGAGCTTGATGGCGTCGCCGGTCTGCTCATTGGTGTCGGCGGGCAGCGGCGTGGTGGCGCGCTGCTGGTCGTATTCGCCGCCGCCGTTCAGGTTGACCTGCGCCACGGCCGTCGCCTTGGACGGGGCTGTCGACGACTTGGCGTTGACCAGCACCACATCGAGGCCCGGATCTTCGCGCTTGATATCGAACGCCTCCGGAGCCACGACGCGTACGAACAAGAGCAGAACATGCACGGCCAGCGACACGACCAGTGCCTTGGTGAGCGTGCTGCTGCCGGACCAGTCCGGACGGTTTGCGAGGGCGGCCATGGGGTATTCCTGGTCGGTGCGCGAAGAATGAAGGTCAGACTGCGATTGTAGTTAGGCGGCGGCGGGCGTTCCACCGCTCTCGCCGTCCTGCGGCGGCGGCGCCACAGCAGCGTCGGCTTCTGCACGAGCCTCTTCCCCATCGGCGGCGGGTTGTGGTTCAGCCGGCACCTCAGCTTCTGTCTCTGCCTCGGCCAGTTCTGCTTCAATGGCTTCGGCTTCAGCTTGGGCGTCCGCAGCCGGGGCGAGAATCTCGACCACGCGGCACGACACTTCCAGGCTGATCTCATCGGTCTCCAGGATATCGAGCACGACATGCGTGCCGCGCGCCGTTTGCGCCAGCTCGGGCACCTTCGTCACCAGCGGAATGTCGGCGAAACGCACGGCGCCTTCCTTGAGCACCACGGCCTGCATGCGCGTGCGGTTCTCCTGCTTGAGCCAGCGCAGGCACCAGTAGCGCTCCATGGTGGACTGGTGGTCGGCGTAAGCGGCGTAAGTGGCTTCGAAGTCGGCCACGGCGGCGAGCAGGTCGGCATCTTTGGGCTTGAACGGCGCGATCAGCTTGGCCGTCACGCCGTGCTGCGCCACCGCTGCGATCTGCCATTGGTTGACCAGATCGACATAGCGACGCAGCGGCGAGGTGCTCCACGCGTACTGCGCTACACCCAAGCCTTCGTGCGGCGCCGGATACGTCTGCATGCGCGTGCGATGCATACCCCACGCTTTCTGCGTGCGATAGATGCCGGGCACCCCGGCGTCGGCAAGCATGCGGCCCCACGTGCTGTTGGCCAGGATCATCAGCTCGGCCACGATCTTGTCCAGCGGCGAGCCGCGTTTGCGCTGTTCGATCCGCACGCGCTCGCCACCGCCTTCCGCCTCGGGAATGGGATCGATGTAGAACGAGTAATCGCCCTTCTGCGCGCCCTCCGGCTTCAGGCCGCTGGCGATGCGGGCCTGCTGACGGCCGTCATACAAGGCGCACACAAAGGGCCACAGCACCGCCAGTTCAGCCTTGAACGGATAGTCGCCCGAGCCATCGGCGAGCGCGTCGGCGGTGATCACATCGTCGAGCAGGTTGTGGCGCAGGTTGGCCGCCACGGTCACCGATTCGCAGCGCGTCTCACTGGCGGTGACCGCCCACGTGGCGCGGTCGACCGTCACATACAGCGACAGCGCTGGGCACGCGCGCCCTTCCTGCAGCGTGTAACGATCGACCACCGACTCCGGCAGCATCGTGATCTTGTCGCCGGGGAAATACACGGTCGACAAACGCTGACGGGCAATCACGTCCAACGGGTCGCTACGCTGGATGCCGAAGCCCGGCGCGGCAATATGGATGCCGATGCGCACGGTGGCGTCATCAATGGGCGTGACGGAGATGGCGTCATCGATTTCCGTGGTGGTCACGTCGTCGATGGAGAACGCGCGCACATCGGCCGCCGGCAGCTCCATCGCCGGTTCCGGCACGGTCACGTCCGGGAAGCCGGTGCCCTTCGGGAAGCACTCCGAGAGGAAGCGGGCCTCGTGCAGCGCGCGGGCGTTGGCGATGCCGCCGACCGCCACCATCAGGCGCATCGGCGACAGGCCCAGCGCGGTGCACGCCGCATCGAGCGCCTTGTATTCGAGGCTGTTCTTGTCCGGCTTGAACAGCAGCTGCAGCGTCTTGCCGCGGAAGGCCTCGGGCAGGCGCATCGCTCTCAGCTCGGCTTCGTATTCGGCCTGCAGGGCGGCTTGCTGCTTCTTGCGCTCCAAACCTGCAAGCGCGGCCTTCAGTTGGTCTTCGGGCGCGCGCTGATAGCGGCCGCGGCCCTTGCGGCGGAAGTAGATCGGCGAACCATGCAGCGCGATGGCCAGCGCGGCCTGCTGCGTGGCATTGGCGCCGGCGCCAAAATATTCACCGGCCAGATCGGTAAAGCCGAATTCTTCGGCCGAAGCGCATTCCCAGAGGAAATCCAGGTCGATCTCTGCCGACAGCGCCTGGGCGGCCTGCGACAACTCGCCGGCGGACGGCTGCGCGAATTGCAGCAACACGTCGCGCGACTTGACCTTGGTGCGCTTGGCGCTCGGCAACTCGACCTGATAGGCCTCGCCTTGTTGGGACAAGACGGTGCCCGCGCGGATCTCGCCGCCTTCTTCAAACAGCAACTGCATGGATTTGTATGGATTGCGGCACTCGCACGAGCGAGCGTCACTTTGAATGAGGTGGATGGCTGCGCCGCCCGACGTTACAACGTCACGCGCGGCGATCAAAAGTTGGGGGCGATGATACCGCACTGGCCCGCCGCCCGGCCCGCGAAAATACGCTTAGCGCAGCGGGTGGAAACCTGCCAGCGCGGGCAGGAAAACCTCCGTCACCAGCATCGCGCTTGCACCGCGCCGGAACACCGACCGGCGGGCCGGTAGCCGTGACGTGCCCGAGACAGGCGCATCGCCCAGCGCGTCGTGCGCGCGGCGCACCAGCGGGTGGCGCGCGTCCAGCAAGGCGAATTCGAAGTCCCCGCGCTGCACACGCGGATCGGCAAACAGAGAATGCCCCAGCGGCTGCGTCCCAAGCGCTTTCAGGAACGGCCAGTCGAGCGCCACGCTGCGCGGATGGACGATGGTGGGCATACACCACGGGAATCTCGTCGCAAATCAGCAAAACTTCGCGGACGAGCGTCTTTGCGGCACGCGACATGCCAAGGCAACGCCACTCGTCTCGTAGCGGCATCGCGCGCTCCTGGCCGAGCAATTGGACGCGAAAGCGCGACGATGCCGCACGAAGACGTGCTGTCAGCGAGTCTGCACCCAGGGCCCAACGTGCCCAATGCCGGTCATAAACGACAGCCGGGGGCAGCGCGCTGCGCCACAGGCTGCGCGGATACGACGGTGAATCGGTCATGCCGCGCCGAAGGGATGTGCGGCCAGCAACTGAGCAGGAATACCGCAAAAGACGAGCACTTCGTCCATGTACTGCGCAAAATCGCTGATGCCATGGTCGCTGCCGTCGATGACGCGCGTGGCCGCCCCCGGGAAATGAGCGAGCATTTCGCGGTAGTCGAGCACCTCGTCACCCGTCGTTGCGAGCAGGTAATAACGCTCGGGCTGCGTGATAGCAGGCACGGCGAGCGCGCGCAGCTCGTCCAGATGGTGCGGCTCGACGCGGATGGTGCCGCCGCCATGCCACAGCGGCTGTTCCCCGACATATTTGGCGAGATCCCGCTCCGGGCGGGTGGCCGGATTGAGCATCGCCGCGCGGAGCCCGCGGCGCTCCGCCAGCCAGGTCGCATAAAAGCGCGAGGAGCCATGAGCACCGGTTGCGCGCCGTCACGCGCGCTCAACTCGGCAATCAGCGCCTCGGTTTCCGCCATCGCCTCGCGCGGCGAGACGGGCAATGCCGGGCAGACGTACCGGTCCGCCAGCCCGACCGAAGCCATCCGCTTGCCCAGCAACTGCGCCTTGAACGAGCGCGGCGACGAACGGAACTGTGCAGATAGACGATGGATGCCGGCATATCGACTCAGTTGGGCGCGTTGGCCTGTTCTGCGAGTGCGTCAAGCAGCTTTTGATGGACGCCCCCAAAGCCCCCATTGCTCGCGACCAGCACATGGTCGCCGGGGCGGCCGCAGCGGTGACAGCGCCCACCAAAGCCGTCAGGTCTGAGAACGTGTTTGCACGCGCGCCCAAAGGCGCCAACGCGCCAGCCAAGTCCCAGCCGATGGCGTCGCGGCGCTGGCGGCGCCGTAAGCGAAGACTTGATCCGCGCCGGACAGACTCTTAGGAAGCGCTTGCTTCATCACACCGAGCTTCATGGTGTTGGAACGCGGCTCCAGCACGGCCAGAATGCGGCCGTTGCCGACGCGACGGCGCAGGCCTTCGATCGTGGTGCGAATGGCCGTGGGGTGATGAGCGAAATCGTCGTAGACCGTGACGCCGTTGACCGTGCCGCGCACTTCCATCCGGCGTTTCACATTTTCGAAACGGGTCAGGCTTTCAATGGCTTGTGCGGCCGGCACACCGACGTGGCGTGCAGCGGCGATGGCGGCGACGGCGTTCATACGGTTGTGGTCGCCCTGCAGTGCCCAGCGGACGCGACCCTGCGCTTGCCCGTTAAACACAACGTCAAAGCTATCGTCCTCGCCCAGATTGGCGATTTTCCAGCCCTCGCCGTCTTCTGCGCCGAACCGCTCGACTTCCGACCAGCATCCGCGCTCAAGTACGCGGGTGAGACTGTCTTCGCGACCATTGACGAGCAGCCGCCCCTGGCCGGGCACGGTACGCACCAAGTGGTGGAACTGGGTTTCAATCGCGGCCAGATCAGGAAGATGTCGGCGTGATCGAACTCCAGATTGTTCAAGATGGCCGTGCGAGGGCGGTAATGAACAAACTTGCTGCGCTTGTCAAAGAAGGCCGTATCGTACTCGTCGGCCTCGATGACGAAGAAGTCGGATTCCGTCAGCCGTGCGGACAAGCCGAAGTTGCGCGGCACGCCACCGACCAGAAAGCCCGGGTTGTAGCCGGCGTCCTGCAGAATCCACGCGAGCATCGACGTGGTGGTCGTCTTGCCGTGCGTGCCGGCCACGGCGAGCACCCATTTCTGGCGCAGTACGTTGTCGCCCAGCCATTGCGGGCCGGAAATGTAAGGCAGATTGCGATCCAGGATGGCTTCCATCAACGGATTGCCACGGGAGATCACGTTGCCGACTACGTAAAGATCGGCGCCGATGGACAGCTGTTCCGGGTCGAATCCTTCAATCAGTTCGATGCCCTGAGCCTCAAGCTGGGTGCTCATCGGCGGGTAGACGTTGGCGTCGCAGCCAGTGACGCGGTGACCGGCCTGACGGGCGATCAGGGCAATCCCGCCCATGAAGGTGCCGCAGATTCCAAGGATGTGGATATGCATGGGTGCCATCTCAACTTCGTAGCGCCGCATTGTACCTGCGGCTTCAGGCGGGTCCGCGCGCTTCAGTAAAATAGAGCCATGTCCAAACGCCCCACCTCGACCCCGCCCGCGTGCGGGAGGAAATCGCCATCACCGCCGCCCGCATGATCGCGGAAGACGGCGCCGACTACGCCACGGCCAAGCGCAAGGCGGCCCGCCAGGTGCTCGGCACGGAATCGCGCACGCCCGGCGAATGGCTACCGGACAACGAACAGGTCGAAACGGAAGTCCGCGAATACCAGGCGCTGTTCCAGGCAGAATCGCAGCCGCGCGTGCTGGCGTTGCTGCGCCGTATCGCCCTGCTGCTGATGGAAGGGCTGGCAGTCCATAACCCGTACCTTGCTGGCGCGGTCTTTAACGGCACCGCCAGCGAGCATTCCGACATCCACCTGCAAGTCTTCTGCGACAGCCCGAAGGATGTGGCGATCTTCCTGCTCAATGCGGGCGTGGATTTCGATACAACAGAGAGCGCTCACTTCGCCGGCTGCGACGAGGTGGAAACGCTCAGCTTCCTGTGGCGCGGCCAGTGGCCGGCCGGGCCCGAATCCCGCGACCTGGCGCGTGAGCTGCGCGCTGAAACGGGCACGCCGGTCGGCGTCCATATCGCCCTATATGACATGAACGATGTGCGCGGCGCGCGCCGCGCGGACGCCACCGGCAAGACCCAACGCGGCGACGCGGCGGCGGTGCGTGCCCTCCTGTCGCAGGGGTGATCCGCCGACAGGAGTACAATCCCGCACGCTCCGCCTCTGTCTATATAGAGACCACCGCAGAACCATGTCGCGCCGTACCACTTTGACCGCTTTGTTGATCGCAGGCCTCGTTGCTGCGGCCGCGGGCGTCTATTTCGGGCATCGCGCTACCGCGCCCAAGACGCCAGCCGACAATGCCGTCGCCGCGTTCTACGGCAGCAAGCTCTCGGACGCCAATGGCGCGCCGCTGGATCTGGCAGCGTTTCGCGGCCAGCCGGTAGTGATCAATTTCTGGGCACCGTGGTGCGGTCCTTGCGTGGAGGAAATGCCGGAGCTGTCTGCGCTGGCGCAGGAACAGAAGTCCAAGGCGAAGTTCGTCGGCATCGGCATTGACTCAGCCGCCAATATCCAGACGTTCCTGAGTAAGGTTCACGTCACATACCCCGTCGCCGTGGCGGGTTTTGGCGGACGGAACTGGGCCGGCAGTTCGGCAACGAGGTGGGCGGACTTCCGTTTACTGTGATCCTTAATTCACAAGGCGAGATCACTTTCCGGAAGATGGGCCGAGTGCATGCCGACGAACTGCGAGAAGCCCTGCAGCGCACGTGAATATGGAAAAACGTCATATGACGTTCATGTGCACGTAACTCCCCCTTCTTCGGCAAAAGCGTAGAGGTGACGCACAAGATCGGTGAAAACACCGATTTGTTGAGAGTTTTTCAGCAAAAACTAGACAAAGCATTCTAAGTTGCTGTAAATTGCGCCCAACTTCGCTCAACCGGTCCAAACCGTGGCTGATAAACCCATCGCCAAAGCGCTTCGCAACGTGCTCGTACTGCACGGCCCGAACCTCAATTTGCTGGGGACGCGCGAGCCGGAAGTCTACGGTGCAACCACGCTCGCCGACATCAATGCTGCCTTGGTTGAACGCGCCACTGCGCGCGGTGTGACGCTGGCGCATTTCCAGTCGAACCATGAAGGCGCGCTGGTGGACCGCATCCACGCTGCCAAGAGCGAAGGCGTTGAATTCATCATCATCAATCCGGCCGCCTACACGCACACCAGCGTGGCGCTGCGCGATGCGCTGGCCGGCGTGGTGATCCCGTATATCGAAGTCCATCTGTCCAACGTGCATCGTCGTGAGCCGTTCCGCCATCACTCGTATCTGGCAGACCAGGCGGTGGGCGTGATTTGCGGACTGGGCTGGCGCGGCTATCTGGCGGCGCTGGATTTCGCAATCGATCAACACGGCGGCTGATCAGCCGTCTACTTCCTTTATTTTCAACCACTTAACCAACGCAACGACGCCAGCGCCTGGAGCGCCTTTGACCGATGCGCTGAAGAGCCATTCGCGCGCATCGACCGCCCAGACCGCCGACGCTGCAGGAGAACGTTCATGGATTTGCGCAAGCTGAAAACGCTGATCGACCTGGTGGCCGAATCGGGCATTTCGGAACTCGAAGTGACCGAAGGCGAAGGCAAGGTCCGCATCGTCAAGTCGGCGCCGCAAGTGGCGGCCCCGATGCAATATGCGCCGATGCAGATGCAGGCCGCACCGGCTGTCAGCGCGCCCGCCGCAGCAGCGCCGGCCGCCGTCGGCGCCGAAGCAGCGTCGCCCGCCCTGCCGGCCGGCCACATCGTGACGTCGCCGATGGTCGGTACGTTCTATCGCTCGCCGTCGCCGGGCGCAGCGGAGTTCGTCAAGGTGGGCGACACCGTCAAGGAAGGCCAGACGATCTGCATCATCGAAGCGATGAAGCTGCTCAACGAGATCGAAGCGGACAAGGCCGGCGTGATCAAGGAAATCCTGATCGAAAACGGCCAGGCGGTGGAATACGGCCAGCCGCTGTTCGTGATCGGCTGATCCTCCGGCATCTGCCCCCTCATCGTGCGGCGCACAGCGTGCCGCATCCGAGCGCGAGCCGGCGCACCAGGGCTGCCACTGAGCGCAGCCCGGCCACAGCGCCCTCGCCTCTCCTTTTGTAGCGAGAACACGATGTTCGACAAGATCCTGATCGCGAATCGCGGCGAGATCGCTCTTCGCATCCAGCGCGCCTGCCGCGAACTCGGCATCAAGACCGTGGTGGTCTATTCCGAGGCGGACAAGGAAGCCAAATACGTCAAGCTGGCCGACGAAGCCGTGTGTATCGGCCCCGCACCGTCGCCGCTGTCGTACCTCAACATGCCGGCCATCATCTCGGCCGCCGAGGTGACCGACGCCCAGGCCATCCACCCCGGCTACGGCTTCCTGTCGGAAAACGCCGACTTTGCCGAGCGTGTGGAGCAATCCGGCTTCACCTTCATCGGCCCGACGCCCGAATCGATCCGCCTGATGGGCGACAAGGTCTCGGCCAAGCAAGCGATGATCAAGTCCGGCGTGCCGTGCGTGCCGGGCTCGGAAGGCGCCCTGTCGGAAGACCCGAAGGAAATCCTGGCAACGGCCAAGAAGGTCGGCTATCCGGTGATCATCAAGGCAGCTGGCGGCGGCGGTGGCCGTGGCATGCGCGTGGTGCACACCGAGGCCGCGCTGATCAATGCCGTCAACATGACGCGCGAAGAAGCCGGCCGCGCCTTCGGCAATCCGGAAGTCTATATGGAGAAGTTCCTGGAGCATCCGCGCCACGTGGAGATCCAGGTCCTGGCTGACCAGCACCGCAATGCCATCTGGCTGGGCGAGCGCGATTGCTCCATGCAGCGCCGCCACCAGAAGGTGATCGAGGAAGCGCCGGCACCGCACATTCCGCGCCGCCTGATCGAGCGCATTGGCGACCGCTGCGCCGAGGCATGCAAGAAGATCGGCTACCGCGGCGCCGGCACGTTCGAATTCCTGTACGAGAACGGCGAGTTCTACTTCATCGAAATGAACACGCGCGTGCAGGTCGAACACCCGGTGACGGAGATGATCACGGGCGTCGACATCGTGCAGGAGCAGATCCGCGTGGCGGCCGGCGAAAAGCTGCGCTTCCGCCAGAAGGACATCGTGCTCAAGGGCCACGCCATCGAATGCCGCATCAACGCGGAAGATCCGTTCAAGTTCACGCCGTCGCCGGGCCGCATCACGTCGTGGCATGTGCCGGGTGGCCCGGGCGTTCGTGTGGATTCGCACGCCTACAACGGCTACTTCGTGCCGCCCAACTACGACTCGATGATCGGCAAGGTCATCACATATGGCGCCACGCGCGAGCAGGCGATTGCCCGCATGCGCATCGCCCTGTCGGAAATGGTGGTGGAAGGCATCCAGACCAACGTGCCGCTGCACCGCGACCTGATGCTCGACGCCAACTTCGTTGAAGGCGGCACCGACATCCACTACCTGGAGCACCGTCTGGCGCAACAGGAAGTGGCCAAGGGTGGCGGCAAGTGACGTACCGCGAATGCGTGCTCGAAGTGGCGCGCGACGACGCCGAAGCGTTGTCCGAAGCCCTGTTTGATCTCGGCGCGCTGTCGGTCTCGGTGGAAGACGCCGATGCTGACACGCCTGAAGAGCAACCGCTCTTTGGCGAGCCCGGCCATGAGCCGACACGGCTGGCGTGGAACCGCTCGCGCGTGGTTGCGCTGCTCGCCGACGATGCCGATCCGGCATTGCTGGTGGCAGCCGCAGCCAACGAGATCAACCTCTCGCCGCTGCCTGCGTACACCGTGCGCGAAGTCGAAGAGCAGGACTGGGTGCGCGTGACGCAATCGCAGTTCGAGCCCATCCATATTGGTGAGCACATCTGGGTCGTGCCGTCCTGGCACGATGCGCCGGAACCCGACGCCGTGGTGCTGGAATTGATCCAGGCCTCGCGTTCGGCACGGGCAGCCACCCGACAACGCGCCTGTGCATGGAATGGCTGGAGCAGCACGTGCACCCCGGCGAGCGCACGCTCGACTACGGTTGCGGCTCGGGCATTCTGGCTATCGTCGCCAAGAAGCTCGGCGCCGGAGAAACCGTCGGCGTCGACATCGATCCGAATGCGGTCGAAGCCTCGCGCTACAACGCCGAGCGCAACCACGTCGAAGCCGCGTTTGCGTTGCCCGACGACGCACCGGAAGGCACGTTTGATCTCGTCGTCGCCAACATCCTGTCGAACCCGCTCAAGCCAATGGCGGCCATGCTCTGCGCACGCGTGCGCCCGGGCGGCCGACTGATCCTTTCTGGCGTGCTTGAGCGCCAAGCCGAAGAAGTGGCTGCCGCTTATGCGTCGGCCATTCCGCTCACGGTGTGGCGTGCACGTGACGGCTGGGTCTGCCTGCATGGTGTGAAGCCCGCGTAATTTCACGGCATCGCGCGCCGGTGTCGCCTGCAAAGGTCGACGCTGGCGCCGCTGTCTGCAATACTCGCGCGGTCGGCTTTTTCTCCTCGTCCCGCATGGCAACTGCGCCACAAGCTGCGCCACGTTTGGCGGCCCGCTGTCCCAACTGTCAAACCGCATTCCGCGTTGTCGCCGATCAGCTTCGTCTGCGCGGCGGTCTCGTCCGTTGTGGGCGCTGCAATCACGTCTTCGATGGCCGCAATCATCTGATCGAATTGGGCGCCATAGCCACGCCTGCGGCGCCGGCCCCCGAAGCATCGCAGCCTCCGCAATCGCCCGAACCCGCCGCTCGCGTAGCGCCACTTGCGCCGCCCGTCGCCC
The DNA here is from genome assembly GCF_036631435.1 of Ralstonia sp. 1B3. Classification (NCBI taxonomy): domain Bacteria; kingdom Pseudomonadati; phylum Pseudomonadota; class Betaproteobacteria; order Burkholderiales; family Burkholderiaceae; genus Ralstonia; species Ralstonia sp. 1B3. The sequence goes on from NZ_JAPNUG010000026.1 coordinate 42,404, forward strand.
CTGAACCCGAAGCGCCCGCAGCACCTCCCGCTGCAGAGGACGACCACGGCTTCGGCATGACGCTGATCTGGGAAGAAGACGTTCCCGATGAAGGCATCGCGGAAGTTCATCTGGGCGAAGTTGAAGGTGCAACACCGGCGCCCGACGTGCAATCGACCGCACCCGACACGCGTCCACTACCAGACGAAGCGCCGATCGAGCACGCCGCCGATCCCGCGGCTGAACCAGCGCAGCAAACACAAGCGCCAGAACCATCCGCGCCGCCCGCCGATCCGTTCCACGGCCTACCGCCCATCCGCGACCTGGACGACGAGGAAGACGCGTTCGCGGCGGCTGTCCCCAAGCAGCCGTCGGCAGACTTGCCGGTGGAACCGGCCCTCGCGCCCACAGCAGCTCCTCTGGGAACAGTGCCTGCGCCGGCAGCCGTCGCATCTCCGAAGCCCGAGATCGAGAAACACGATTCGGTCTGGATGCGCCACGAAACCGATCCGCACACGCTTTTGCGCCGGTGCGGCGCCGCCATGGACACGCACGCCGCGCGCAATCCGAGCCGACCGGCCCGACGCCGCAGCGCACGCTGACTGGCGCGCCGCGTCCGCGCAAGGTGCGTGGGCCGAATCACGGTGTCTCTGCCGCGACGCTGGATTTTCTGCGTGCCGCACAGGCCCGCGAGCAGGCGCGCAAACGACCGGACGCCGTGCCCTCGCCCGCGTCGCGATTGGTTTGCTGACAGTGCTGGCGGTGGCGCAACTGCTCTTCCTCGCTCGCGCCGAGATCGCGCGACGTGCGCCCTCCACACGCCCGATGTTGGAAGCGCTGTGCCAGCCGTTGCATTGCACGATTGCGCCGCCGCGCGACCTCGATGCGCTCCAGATCGAATCGTCGCAACTGCAGCGGCAGGAAGGCGACGCGTCCGACCAGTACGTGCTGACCGCGACGCTGCGCAACCGCGCCGGCGGCCCCATCGCCTTGCCTGCCATCGAACTGGTCACGACCGATCTGCAGGACCAGCTGCTCTCGCGCCGCGCGCTGCTGCCCAGCGACTACCTCAACCCGAGCGACAGTGCATACAGCAAGTCAGGGCTGCCCGCCCGCGCCGAACTACCGATTCGGGTACGATTCCAGTCCCAGCGCCCGACGGCCAATTACCGGGTCCTGATTTTTACCCCTGAATTTTCACCCCTGGCTTAGAGCCGCTAACAAGAACCTGCCGGCCCGGCGTGCCGACGCAGAAGCCAGGAGAGTCTTGTTAGCGGCTTTTCCCCAACACGCATCAAAGGAAGGAGTAACACCATGGCAAACGTGACCCTTGGCGGCAACCCGATCGAAGTCGGCGGCCAATTCCCGACCGCAGGCTCGAAGGCCCCCGCATTCACGCTGGTCGGCGCAGACCTGAAGGACGTCTCGCTCGCCGACTTTGCCGGCAAGCGCAAGGTTCTGAACATCGTGCCGAGCCTGGACACCCCGGTGTGCGCCACCTCCACGCGCAAGTTCAACGAAGCCGCCGCCAAGCTGGACAACACGGTCGTGCTATCCATCTCCGCCGACCTGCCGTTCGCAGCCGGCCGCTTCTGCACCACCGAAGGCATCGCGAATGTGAAGCCGCTGTCGACCTTCCGCGACAAGGGTTTCAAGCAAGCCTACGGCGTCGACATCACGTCGGGCCCGCTGGCTGGCGTGACCGCCCGCGCCGTGGTCGTGCTCGACGCCAACGACACCGTCCTGTACTCGCAACTCGTGCCCGAGATCAAGGACGAGCCGAACTACGACGCGGCCCTGGCTGCGCTGAAGTAAGCTGAACTGACTGCATCGAGACCGACTTCCGGTCTCTCGTTCATCACACGGCCGTCCACTGGGCGGCCGTGTCATATCTGGAGTGCTTCAATATGGCCAGCGTGATCTGCGGCTCGGTTGCCTACGACACCATCATGACGTTCGACGGACACTTCCGCGAACACATCCTGCCCGACAAGATCCACATCCTGAACGTCTCCTTTCTGGTGCCGACCATGCGCCGGGAGTTCGGTGGCTGCGCAGGCAACATCGCTTACACGCTGAAGATGCTCGGCGGCGAGCCCATCATCATGGGCACGGTCGGCCAGGACGCAGGCCCCTACCTGGACTACCTGAAAAAGCTCGGCATCTCGACGGCGCATATCACGGAGGTGCCGGACACGTTCACCGCGCAAGCGATGATCACGACCGACCGCGACAACAACCAGATCACCGCCTTCCACCCAGGCGCGATGAGCCATTCGAGCATCAATTCGGTCAAGAATGCGCTGCCGGCCCGGCTCGGCCTCGTGGGCCCCGACAGCCGCGAAGCTGCACCACGCCACCCAATTTGCCGAATCGGGCGTGCCTTTCATCTTCGATTTGGGCCAGGCAATGCCGCTGTTTGACGGCGCCGACCTCCGCCACTTCGTTGAACTCGCCAGCTACGTGGTGGTCAATGACTACGAAGCGCAGGTCATGCTGTCACGCACGGGCTACAGTGCGGCAGAACTTGCGCAGCGCGTCGAGGCTTACATCGTCACGCGCGGGGAAGAAGGGGCGGAGATTTACGCCGGCGGCAAGCAGTACACTATTCCGGTCGTGCCGGCCGAACGTGTGGTCGACCCAACCGGATGCGGCGACGCCTTCCGCGGCGGCCTGCTCTACGGCATCGAGAACGGCCTGGACTGGGATACCACCGGCCGCCTCGCCAGCCTGATGGGCTCACTCAAGATCGCTTGCCAAGGCCCGCAGAATCACGGCCTGCCCGTCGACGAGATTGCGCGACGCTTTGAATCCGCTTTCGGGTATCGGTATCAATAAGGAACGAACATGAAACCCATCTATCGCATCGGCGCCGCGACTCTGCTGGTCGCCGCCCTTGGCCTGCAAGGCTGCGCCATGGGCACCAACTCCAACAGCGCCTACACCTCGGGGCAGGCGCAGCGCGAGCAGACCGTGCGCTTCGGTACGGTAGATTCCGTGCGCAATGTCGTGATCGATCGTGAGCAGACCGGCGTTGGCACCATTGCCGGCGGCGCAATCGGCGGCATCGGTTCGGCTGCAGCCATCGGGCGCGGCAACGGCTCGGTGGCGGCGGGTGTGCTCGGTGCGATTCTCGGCGGCGTCGCAGGCAGCGCGCTCGAAGGTCAGATGAACAAGCGGCCTGGCCTGGAAATCACCGTCAAGCTCGACAACGGCGAGTACCGCGCCATCACGCAAGACGCGGACGAGGCGTTCCGCCCTGGCGAGCGCGTGCGCCTGCTGTCATCGGGCGGCGTGACGCGCGTCACGCACTGATCGATTGCGCTCGGCTGATACGCCGAGAGATTCATCGGAAACACCGCATCGGCATCGCGCCGATGCGGTTTTTTTGCTCGCGAGGAACGTATGCGAAACGCGCGGGCAAGAAAAGCCCGCCGGGGCGTGAGCCGATCGGCGGGCGGTGCAAGACACCAAGGCCTTGCGGACCGGATACGCAGTATCCGATCAGGTGGGCGCGACCTGCGCGCCGCTGTGGTCCCGGAGGATCACCGTCGTCAGAATGACTTACGGACGGTTGCCGGTCGGGAACGGCCATGCCGCAGCCGGGTTCAGCGCGGTCTTGGCAGCGGGTGCAGCAGGTGCAGCGGCCGGAGCAGCAGCGGGCTTGGCGACAGCCTTCTTGGCCGGAGCCTTCTTCGCAGCAGGCTTGGCGGCAGCCTTCTTGGCAGCCGGGGCCTTCTTCGCAGCAGCCTTCTTCGCAGCAGGCTTGGCGGCAGCCTTCTTGGCAGCCGGAGCCTTCTTGGCTGCAACCTTCTTCACTGCGGCTTTCTTGGCCGGAGCCTTCTTGGCTGCAACCTTCTTCACTGCGGCCTTCTTGGCCGGGGCCTTCTTGGCTGCAACCTTCTTCACTGCAGCTTTCTTGGCCGGAGCCTTCTTGGCTGCAACTTTCTTCACTGCGGCCTTCTTGGCGGGTGCCTTCTTGGCAGCGACCTTCTTAGCTGCAACCTTCTTGGCCGGGGCCTTCTTAGCGGCCGGAGCAGCCTTCTTTGCAGCAGCCTTCTTGGCGGCCGGAGCCTTCTTTGCAGCGGCCTTCTTGGCCGGGGCCTTGGCGGCCGGTTTCTTCTTAGCAGCAGTTGCCATGGGAAACTCCTTCAAGATTGGGTATCGAACTATCGAGATTGAGCAACCCGACCGGCCCGATCCCACGATGCATTGGCACCGCCAGACCAACCGAGCGAGCGATTCATCGGCGCGCCACCAAACGGCAGTCGCACGCTAATGAATTCGGTAGGAAGATCTGCGACTTGCGCGGCGAACACACGCAGCAAGTTGCACGCCCCGGTCGCGCGCACGAGCGCAGCCGCAGTCGGCCGGACAGAATGCATCCGGCGAGTCTTCATCAATTGAGAGGACCGGGGCATCGTGGCCACACCGGTCGAAATCTGATCTTGCGCGAATCGCTGCGTAGACCGCAAAGCCGCTTGCAGCGTGACTTCGCGGACAGCGAAAAACTGGAGAGCGCGCGTTTTCTTTTGGGGGTAGTACGCCCATCCCGACGGGGGATCGCAGAGACGGCACCGAGTTCAAACAGCCCTGTCGGCGTGGCGTGCATCAAAGTGGTTACGCTCCTCGACTACCTTTCACTTGCCGCTTGGAACTTCATCGTCGTTGATCGCGCGAAGGTCCCTTGCATCGAAGTCAACGTCTTGTCAAGGCGAATCATAATTCGTTTGCGCGGTGATGTTAAGAGATTTATGCAAAAAGCGCGGTGAGTTTTGGTGAAGGATTGCGCTGCGTCTGTGCGTCGCTGCGATTCGCATCGCGCATGCGCGCAGATCGCTGTCGCGAATGCGCATTTTCTTGCGTCGTGACATCACGTTGCGGCGTTGCTCCACGTTGACACACGTGTCCCGCAAACCCAGTGTTCATGCCGGTTTACAGCAACACGCGATGTTGTGCGCGTGTGCATCATCAACTCGCGCACGCGCCTCGCGCGCATTCGACACCGTCGTGCGCGACGACGTGCGAGCTGCGCGATGCGCGTCGAAAAAAACGATGCGTAGATGCGACAACGCGCGCGAATTTTTCGCGCTCGACACGTCGATACGCACGCAATCGAAGCGATCGACGCGCGTCTATCGACGTGTTGAGCGTGTCGACGACGACGCTGATCTGCATCTCGAACGCCGTCGACGCGCACTGCGCGAAGTCGATGCGATTGCGGCGACCAACAGCGTGCATGCACATGCCGCAAATCGCGTGCCGCGCATCCGATGCGCGAGGTGGTTGCGATGGGACCGAAGCATCGATGCCTGCATGAGCGCGACTCGCATCCGCGCATGCGCGATGGATGTCGATGCATCGGACGCGGACATCGGATCGCGACGATGCCCGACTGCGCGAACGACTTCGACAGCGCCCCGCGCGACGCTCGACCGATCGCCGATCGCGGGAAAACCCTGCTCAGCAACCGCTGAAAACTTTACGCAACTGCGTTTGAAACGACGCTGTTTTGCGACGATAGAAGAATTGTTCTACGGCAATCCGCGGGCCATTTTTGCTGCAACCTTATCGCCCTAAGAATGGCTTGCTGTAGCGTTTTATTCGAAATCGAGTTCGCAAATTGCTGCAACCGCAAATCCGGGTGTCAGGTTGGCGCTGATTGTCATGTCATTCGGTTTCACTTCACGATCCGCTCACCACATCAGCACGGCATCGATCGCGCGGTGTGGCACGGGCCTGCGCGTGGCACGAGAAGACAGGGAGGTCGTCGCCAACCCCACATGGCTGACGACGACAAACCCGACGAGCAAAGAGCGCAAGACAGAAGGGGTTCAACAAGCGTTCTGTTCTGAGTAGTGGAGGCACAAGATGCGCGACCAAGCGTTCTTGTCGAAATCGAATCCGCCGAAGTGCGGACTGTTCCTGCAGTGCATGCTGGCGACAGCATCGCTCGCCATGTTGGCCGGTTGCGCGAATTCGGGCAGCGGCGACATGGGTACGTCGCTGGGCGGCGGCAGCGATTCGCAGTCCAAGCCGGCGATTGCGGCATCGACCTCGCCCACGTGGTCGAACAACGACAGCGGCAATGCAACGGGTAGCACCGGATCGACCGGCAGCACACCCATCGCGACGCTGACCGGCCCCGTCGAGCAGCTGACGACCACGACCATCAGCGCCATCGTGCCGCTCACCAGCACGCTGACTTCGACCACGCAAACGCTGGGTGCGGCCACTGGCCTCGGTGCACCGGTGAGCAACGTGTTGTCGACGCTGGGCAGTGCGCTCGGCAGCGAAGGCAGCACGATCACGACGGCCGGCAAGGGCGATGCGCTGGTGTCAACGTTGGGCAACACAGTCAGCGCACTCGGCTCGCTCACCAGCGGGTTGTCGACGATCGCCGCGCCGGCGGCGCCGTCCTCAGCAGGCGGTGCGCCGGGTGGTGCGTTGACCGGCGCGCTCGGCGGTGCGCTGGCGCCGGTTACGTCGGCAATCGGTTCGCTGACGGCGGGCTTGCCTGGTGTCAGTACGCTCGGCTCGATCGGCGCAGTCGGCAGTGGTGGTACGGCCGCAACGGGTCCGCTCGGCGGATTGGGCAGCGCCGGCGCAACGGTGGGCGGGTTGGTTGGCGGTGTGCTGTCGGGTGTGACATCCGGCGTGCATCACTGATCACCGCTCTGTAGAACTTTCTTTGCATTCGACAGCAAACGCAGGCGGATGCTACCCGCTGGACGCCAGATGCGCGTTCTTCTGACCCGGCGGTGACACGCGGTACGGGCCGCGCTTACAAGGAGACTCACCATGAAGATTCAGAACCCGCTCCACACTTCTTCTTCGGCTTCGTCGTCCGCCGTTTCGGCGTCGCGCACGCTGCTGGCAGCCGCTGCAGTGACCGTGCTGACGCTGGCCGGCTGCGCTTCGGGCGGCAATCCGAACGGCGATACGACACCGTCGTCGACGGCCAACAACGATCCGGGCGCGGTGCCGGTCGGCAACGTCGCCAGCAGCAGCGGCAACGTCGTCACGCAGACGGGCAAAACCGTCAGCGACCTTGGTACGACGATCGGCACGGCGTCGGTGCCCGTCATCGGCGGCACGGCGGCGCAGAAGGATCTGGGTGCAACGGTCACCTCCGCCGGCAACACGGTCCAGACATTGGGCGGCGGCATCAGCAACGGGCTCGGCAAGATCGGCTCGACGCCCGACCCGGTCGGCACCACGGTGCAAAGCTCGGGTGACGTGATCCGCTCCGCCGGGGTGACGGTCGGCAACGCAGGGCAGACCGTCTCGGATCTGGGTGCCGCCGGCAGCCGCTGGCGCCGCTGAATCCGGTGACGTCGCCGGTGGGCAGCGGTGTGTCTGCGCTGGGTCAGGTGATGCAGGGTGCCGGCGGGCTCGTCACGATTGGCACGTCGAGCGGCCCGGTGCAGCAGATCACGCAGCAGACCAGCAACGCGATCGTGCCGCTGTCGTCGCAGCTCGTGAAGGGCACGCAGACGGTCGGCAGCGCGACGATGCTCGGCGGCCCGTTGGCCGGTGCGCTGAATACGGTTGGCGGCGGCCTGCAGAGCGCGGGCGCGCAAGTCGGCGCGGCCGGCGGCAACCCCGTCGCGGCTGACCTGGGCGGTGTGGTCGGCGCCGTCGGCGGCACGGTGGCGAGTGCCGGCGGCCTGGTCAATGGCGGCAGCGGCGGCGGCTCGACGAATCCGTTGGCGCCGATCACGAGCGCGCTCGGCGGCGGCGTGGGCGGTGGCAGCAATCCGCTGGCCCCGGTCACGAGCGCACTGAGCGGCGCAGCCGGCAGCGGCAACCCCTCGCCCCGATTACGAATGCGCTGGGTGGCGTCACGAACGCCGCCGGCGGCTCCGGCAGCAATCCGCTGTCACCCCTGACCGGTGCGTTGAGCGCGCATTGATCCCTGCGCCGACATCATCGATCTGCCCTCACCGATTCTTTTGACTGACAACAAGGAGACTCCACGATGCAACATACCCCCCACGCTCTCGCGCGCCTGGCTGGCGCACTGGCCCTCGCAGTGGCAGCTGGCAGCGCCTTCGCGCAAGCCACTCCCGCCGGCACCTGGAAGACCATCGACGACAACACGGGCAAACAGAAAGGCGAAGTGACGATCGTCGACAACGGCGGCACGTTCACGGGCAAGGTCACCAAGATCCTGGTGCCCGGCGATGAGAACAAGACCTGCACCAAGTGCACGGACGACCGCAAGGACCAGCCGATCAAGGGCCTGACGATCCTGACCGGTCTGAAAGCGAACGGGAACAACAACTGGGATGGCGGCCAGATCCTGGACCCGGAAAACGGCAAGGTCTACAGCGCCAAGATGTCGCTGTCGGAAGACGGTCAGAAACTGAATGTGCGCGGCTTCCTGGGCATCAGCCTGCTGGGCCGTACGCAGACCTGGATTCGCGAGCAATGATCGCCCGCCGATAGCGAAACCCAGCAGACCTCCAACGCGCGGCGGCGCCCTCCTTGTGGGTGGGACGCCGTCTCTTCGGGCGCCGGTGCAAGCCGGCGCCTTCTTTGCGGAAATCCGCACACTGCGCGCCCGGCATCTCCATTAAAGAAGACCACTCCATCGCCGTTACACCGTTGCGGAGTCGTCAAACAATAAGTGGAGAAAACGCGACATGCGACAGTGGACACTCAAAGCAAAGCTGCGCCTGGCGCTGGCCGTCATGTGGCTGGGACTGATCGGCGTCGGCATCTGGAGCGCGATGGAGACACGCGCGACCATGCTCGACGAACGCAAGGTCGGCCTGCAGAACCTGGTGGACGCCGCCGAGGGCATCGCCAAGCTGTATCACGGCCGCGCGCAATCAGGCGCCATGAGCGAAGCCGACGCCAAGAAAGCCGCGCTGTCGACGCTCGCCTCGATGCGCTTTGGCACCACCGGCTACCTGTTCGTGGTCGATTCGCAGTTCATCCTGCTGATGCACCCGACGCTGGCGGACATGGTCGGCAAGAGCACCGCGGGCTTCAAGGACCCGACCGGCAAACTGGTCTACCCCACCATCGTCAATGCCGCCAAAGACAAGGGCTTCGGCTTTGCCGAATACCAGGGTCGCCTGCCCGGCAGCGAGACCGCATTGCCGAAGATCGGCTACGTGAAGCACTTTGCGCCGTGGGACTGGAACCTCTCCAGCGCCGTCTTCCTGCAGGAAGTGGATGCGGCGTATCGCCATTCGCTCTTCGCCAACCTGATCGTCATTCTGCTGGTGGGCGGCGCGGTGTCGCTGGCCATGTCGATCATCATCCGCAACGTGCAGCGCGGGCTGGGCGGCGAACCGAGCTACGCCACCGAGGTCGCACGCCGCATTGCCGGCGGCGACCTGGCCGTGCAGGTCCAGACCCGCCCCGGCGACCGCGACAGCATGCTGGTCGCCATGGCGCAGATGCAGCAGCAACTGACCGGCACCATCGGTCATATCAAGACATCGGCGGACTCGATTGCGAGTGCCACCAAGCAGATCGCCGCCGGCAATGCCGATCTGTCGCAACGCACGGAAGAGCAGGCTTCCTCGCTGGAAGAAACCGCTTCGAGCATGGAAGAGCTGACGAGCATCGTGCGCCAGAACGCCGACAACGCGCGCCAGGCGAGCACGCTCGCCGTCAGCGCGTCGGACATTGCTGCCAAGGGCGGCGAGGTGGTCGGCCGGGTGATCGACACCATGGCGGGCATCAACGAAAGCAGCAAGAAGATTGCGGACATCATCGGCGTGATCGAAGGCATCGCTTTCCAGACGAACATCCTCGCCCTCAACGCCGCAGTTGAAGCGGCGCGTGCCGGCGAACAGGGCCGCGGCTTTGCCGTGGTGGCCGGCGAAGTGCGCAACCTGGCGCAACGCTCGGCGGGGGCCAAGGAGATCAAGGAACTCATCGGCGATTCGGTGGGCCGCGTGGAAAACGGCACCACATTGGTGGCCGAAGCGGGCAGCGTGATCGACGAGGTGGTAGTCGCGGTCAAGCGCGTGACCGACATCATGGGTGAGATCAGCTCGGCCTCCGAAGAGCAAAGCTCCGGCATCGAGCAGGTCAACCAGGCCGTGAACCAGATGGACGAGGTGACGCAGCAGAACGCCGCGCTGGTCGAGCAGGCTGCCGCGGCTGCACTGTCGCTGGAAGAACAGGCACAGGTGCTGCGCGACGCTGTGGCGTCGTTCCGCACCGCCTGATCGCCGAGATTTCACGTCCTATTCCCCAACGAGGGGAGGGACGCCGCGCCGTTCTCTGGTGTGTCGCATGGTGCTATGCTGCGCGCCAGAGAATCGATAAAACCATGTTGGAATAGCCATGCCCGAGCGCAACCGGCCGCCATTCAGGGGCCCTTTTGGCGCGATTGCCGGGTCGACCACCAGCGCCTATGCCGCAGCAGGAGACACTGCCGGCGACGCCCATGAGCCGATGTCCGGCGGCCGCTCCAGTGCCGTGCGCGATGTCGCTGCACAAGATCTGGCCAGCGACACCGCGCTGTGGCGCTTTGCGCTGGCCGCAGAGCACGGCGGCCGCGCGCCTCACCCCGACGCCGTCTTGCGCGACGATCTTTCCGTCCTGCGCATCCTGCGCCACGCAGACGGCCTGCGCCTGCTCCGGCAAGGACTGCGCAGTGCGTTCCCGGGCTCGGCCCTGCGCCTGACCACCTTCTGGCCCGAAGAACAGCCGCACGCCTATCCGGCCCGCGCCGAAGCCCGCCCGGCGGAATTCGGCGACCTGCTCGTGCTGCTGCGCCTGCGCGGCGCGGTCCCGACCCTCGATTGCCGGGCGCTGTTTCTCACCAGCCGCCGCATCGACCAGCCCGGCGATGCGCTCGACAAACACCACCCGCTGCCGCAGATCAACCTGTACGAAGGCTGGCCCGACTTCAACGTCTATGCGCGCTCGCCGATCAAGTCGCGCAACGCCACCTTCCTGGGCAAGTTCGACCTGTCCGCCGAGCTGGACCCGCTGCGCCGCGTGGGCCGCGACCAGCGCCAGTGGCGCTACCTGACACCCTGCACGGGCCTGCAGCAGCATGCGCAATGGCCCGGCGCCCGGCCGGCTTCGCCGCTGCAATGGCGCTGGCCCTCCGGCCCGCACGCCGGCGGCGCGCCCACTTCGGGTTCATTCACCGGCCTGCTGCGCCAGCTCGCGCGCCCGGAAGGCCCCGGCGAGGATTGCTCCGCCGGCACCGACGTGCCGACCTGGGGCCGCCTCATCAACAAGCTGCTCGACCACAGCTGGGAAGTCGCCCCGAGCCACGCGCTCAAGAGCGGCAACATCAGTTCGCTGGCGTTCTGGACGCGGCTGCGCGGCTTCCTGACGGCGGAATACCTGCTCGGCTCGCACTCGCTGCAGAAGGGCTTTGGCGCGTCGCTGCAATTCGAGATGGCCAACGGCCTGCAGGACATCGCCCGCGACGACTGGACGGCCACCACCGGCTTCGACCCCGAAGACCTCGACGTGCCCGGCGTGCGCGGCACGCTGCAGCGTATTGCGGCGTCCAGGCTGGCCGTCTTCGGCATGAGCGCCGAAGACCCGGCGCCGCTCGCCGCCCCCGCCCGCAGCGCGGTGTGACCCCGCGCCCCGACGGCGAACGCGAAGGCCAGCGCGTGTTGCTGATCGACGTGATTCGCCCCAGCGCAGCCGCCCTGTAAGGCTGCCAATTCGATAAAAAGCGACGCCCGCGCCGCCGAGAACGCAACGATTTCTCGGCGGTGCACGGCTATGCTGTGGCGTTCTCTGCCGCGCCTCCGCTGTCGCTCATGTCTTCCGCTGCTTCCGCCTCCGCCACTTCCACGACGACGACCTCCCCCTGGATGCCCATCCTTGCGCTGATGGGTTCGATGGCCTCGGTGTGCCTCGGCAACTCGTTTGCCAAGACGCTGTTTCCGGTGCTGGGCGCCGCGGGCACGGTCACGTATCGGGTGACGATCGGCGCGGTGATCCTGCTGGCGTTCTGGCGGCCGTGGCGCCTGCACCTGAGCCGCGCCGATGCCGGCCGCATCGCGCTGTACGGCGTCACGCTGGCGAGCATGAACCTGCTGTTCTACCTGTCGCTGCAGCGCTTGCCGATCGGCATTGCAATCGCCATCGAATTCACGGGGCCGCTTGTGCTGGCCGTGCTGCTGTCGCGCCGCGCGCTGGATTTCGTGTGGATCGGGCTGGCGGTGGTCGGCTTGCTGATGCTGACGGTGGCCGACAAGTCGGTCGGGCAGGTTGACCACCTGGGCGCGGTTTATGCGCTGGCCGCCGGCGTGTGCTGGGCGCTCTACATCCTCACCGGCAAGAACCTCGGCGGCCTGCATGCGGGCCAGGCGACGTCGATCGGCATGGTGGTCGGTGCGCTGTTTGCGATTCCGTTTGGCGTGGCGCAGGCCGGGTGGGCGCTGTTCTCGCCCTCGCTCATTCTGGCGGGACTGGGCATCGGGCTGCTGTCGAGCGCGATCCCGTATTCGCTCGAAATGGTGGCGCTCAAGCATCTGCCGGGCAAGACGTTTTCCGTGCTGCTGAGCCTCGAGCCCGCCATCGGCGCGTTGGCCGGGGCGATCGTGCTGCAGGAGCAGCTGACCGGGCGCCAGTGGGTGGCGATCCTGGCCATCATCGCTGCGTCAGCAGGCTGCGCGCTGACGGTGCGCGCGCCCAAGCCCGTCCAAAGCTAGCCGGGAAACCGCGCCACGGCTTGCAATACAGCCATGCGCGTCTGCGCGTAGACCATGCCCTTCCATTCCGGCACGTCGCAATAGAACGCATCACGTAGCGCCTGGCGGATGCCTGCCCGCTGCGCGGCGCCCTGCTCCGGATGGCGATACAGCCAATGGTCGGCACGTAGCGCCTGCAGCACCGCCAGCGGCGCGAGCGTGCCGAACTCCAGCGTGACGCAGGTCTTCTCGATGCCGGGCAGCAGCTCGTAGGCGATGCCGACCAGATCGCCCTTGACCACCGAAGAGACCGAACCGGCGGCGGCAATCGGCCGGACATCGGCGCCCCACGTGCGCATGGCGCGCTCAAGTTCGGCGGGATCTGGGCTGTTGAAGATCTTCTCGCCGTGGCCGTAGTGGCCGAGCCCGGTATGCAGATCGATCCACACCAGCTGCGACATGGCTGCCGCATGCCGCGACACGATCCCGCGCATCTGCAGCGTGCTCCAGCACGGCGCGCTGCCGCCGTAGAACATGCCGTCCGGCACGCGGTATTGGCCGCTCGTTGCGGCGTCCTGCAGGGCTTTTTCGCCGCGGGTGACCATGTAGTGCTGCAGCGCAGCCTGGTCGGCCTGGCTGGGCGGCCACGTGTGCGGCAGCAGGAGCGGATCGACTTCAAGGTAGGCCGGATTGGCGGAAGCGGCCTCCGCAAAGTCGACGCTGTTGCGGTTCAGGTCAACGTTGTCTTCATTCACGCGCCGCAGGTGCGCAAACCCGTACGGATTGACCGCGTGCACCAGCACCAGCGCGACCTTGCCGGCCGCCAGCCGCGCGAAGAGCTCGTCGTCTTGCAGCAAGCCGGTCTGGCAGCCGGAGCCGCAGAACCCTTCCACGCCATGGACGCCGGAGGTGACGATCAGCAGCGCTTCAGCCTGCGCCGGGGCAAACAACGCGGTGTCGATGGAAAGCTGCTCGCCGGACGGCCCGACCGCATCCGGATGCAGATGGCGCTCGATGCGGAGCCTCCGGGCCTGCGCAGCAGCGAGGAACTTGCCGCGGGCTTCATCGTAGGTCTGCGAGAAGAAGGCTTCGACCGTCATGGCGGGATCCGGTGCAGTGATTGCCGCAGCCTGCCATGGCTGACAGGCGCGGCGCAATCGCACGCACGTGAATCGATCGCCCCAAAACGCAAACAGGCGACGCGTGGTGCGTCGCCTGTCTACGTTGATGCCGGGTCGAACGAGTGTCGAGCGGCTAGCTCAGATCACTCCCAGGACAGCGCGCCGCCGGTCTGGTACTCGATCACGCGCGTCTCGAAGAAGTTGCGCTCCTTCTTCAGGTCGATCATCTCGCTCATCCACGGGAACGGGTTTTCTTCGTTCGGGAACAGCGCGTCCAGGCCGATCTGCTGGCAGCGGCGGTTGCAGATGAAGCGCAGGTAGCCCTTGAACATCGGTGCGTTCAGGCCCAGCACGCCGCGCGGCATGGTGTCTTCTGCGTAGCGGTATTCCAGGTCGACGGCCTTCTTGAACAGCTCCGTGATCTCGGCCTTGAACTCGGCCGTCCACAGGTGCGGGTTCTCCAGCTTGATCTGGTTGATCAGGTCGATACCGAAATTGCAGTGCAGCGACTCGTCGCGCAGGATGTACTGGTACTGCTCGGCAGCGCCGGTCATCTTGTTCTGACGGCCCATCGCCAGGATCTGCGTGAAGCCGACGTAGAAGAACAGGCCTTCCATGATGCAGGCGAAGACGATGAGCGACTTCAGCAGCTTCTGGTCGTTCTCGGGCGTGCCGGTCTTGAACGACGGATCGGTCAGCGTGTCGATGAACGGGATCAGGAACTCGTCCTTGTCACGGATCGACTGCACTTCGTGGTACGCGTTGAAGATCTCGGCCTCGTTCAGGCCCAGCGATTCAACGATGTACTGGTACGCGTGCGTGTGGATCGCCTCTTCAAACGCCTGGCGCAGCAGGTACTGGCGGCATTCCGGCGCGGTGATCTGGCGGTACGTGCCCAGCACGATGTTGTTGGCGGCCAGCGAGTCGGCCGTCACGAAAAAGCCCAGGTTGCGCTTGATGATGCGGCGCTCGTCTTCGGTCAGACCGTTCGGGTCTTTCCACAGGGCGATGTCGCGCGACATGTTGATTTCCTGCGGCATCCAGTGGTTCGCGCAGCCGGCGAGGTACTTTTCCCAGGCCCACTTGTACTTGAACGGCACCAGCTGGTTGACGTCGGTGGCGCCATTGATGACGCGCTTGTCGGCGGCATTCACCCGGCGGTTGCTCTGTGCGGCAGCGGCATTCGGATTGTTGCCCAGGATGCCCGTGCCCGCGGCCTGCGTGGCCGACGGGGCAGCACGCCGCCCTGGTCGGCGGTGGCTGTTTGCAGTTGCGGCTGCGGTTGATACGCGGGCTGCGGTGCAGCTTGCGGTTGTGCGGCAGGTTTGACGTCGTCGTCCCAGCTCAGCATATGTGTTTCTCCTAATTCTTTGCGCGTCGCTCCCGCTCTTTCGGAGCGCGAGCCCAGTGTCGTGCAGATCACGGCGCCCCCGCTTGCGCGGGAGCAACCTCAGACACTGTTTTGACTTATTGGCAGGCTTCGCATTCCTCGAAACCGGGGTCGCCCGGGCGCATCGTGCACACGGCGCCCTCGGCTTCCGGCATCGCCTGGGCAGTGGCGGCGGCGGCATCCAGCGCGCTGGTCGGCGCAGCCGATGTCACGCCGGACGCACCCGCAGCCGACACACCGCCCACATCGCTACCCGACGACACCGCATTGAGCGTGCCGCGCGACACGGTCGACTTCTCGACGTGCGTGGCGCCGATCGTGCGCAGGTAATACGTGGTCTTCAGGCCACGCAGCCACGCCAGCTTGTACGTGTCGTCCAGCTTCTTGCCCGACGCGCCGGCCATGTAGATGTTCAGCGACTGCGCCTGGTCGATCCACTTCTGGCGGCGCGATGCAGCTTCCACCAGCCATTGCGGTTCCACCTCGAAGGCCGTTGCGTACAGGTCGCGCAGGTCTTGCGGGATGCGGTCGATGCGGGCCAGCGAGCCGTCGAAGTACTTCAGGTCGGCGACCATCACTTCGTCCCACAGGCCGCGTGCCTTCAGGTCGCGCACCAGGTAGTCGTTGACCACCGTGAACTCGCCCGACAGGTTCGACTTGACGTACAGGTTCTGGTACGTCGGCTCGATGCAAGCGGACACGCCGATGATGTTGGAGATCGTTGCCGTCGGGGCGATCGCCACGCAGTTCGAGTTGCGCATGCCGTACTGCTTGATGCGGCCGCGCAGGCTGTCCCAGTCCATCGTCGACGACATGTCAGCTTCGAGGTAGCCGCCGCGCTCTTCGGCCAGCAGCTTGAGCGAGTCTTGCGGCAGGATGCCGCGATCCCACAGCGAGCCCTTGTAGCTGCTGTAGCGGCCACGCTCTTCGGCCAGCTCGGTCGACGCCCAGTAGGCGTAGTAGCACACGGCTTCCATCGACGTGTCGGCAAACTGCACCGCTGCCTCGCTGGCGTACGGCACACGCAACACGTGCAGCGCGTCCTGGAAGCCCATGATGCCCATGCCGACCGGACGGTGGCGCAGGTTCGAGTCCCGTGCCTTCTTGACCGCGTAGTAGTTGATGTCGATCACGTTGTCGAGCATGCGCATGGCGGTGCGCACGGTCTTCTTCAGCTTCTCGTGATCGAGCACCACGCTGCCGTCGGCCTGCTTGACCAGGTGAGCGACCAGGTTGACCGAACCGAGGTTGCACACGGCGATTTCGCTGTCGTTGGTATTCAGCGTGATTTCCGTGCACAGGTTGGAGCTGTGCACCACGCCCACGTGCTGCTGCGGGCTGCGGATGTTGCACGGGTCCTTGAACGTGATCCACGGGTGGCCGGTTTCGAACAGCATGCCCAGCATCTTGCGCCACAGTTGCAGCGCCGGCATTTTCTTGAAGAGCTTGATCTCGCCGCGCGCGACCTTGTCTTCGTAGGCCAGATAGGCCTGCTCGAATGCCTTGCCGACCTTGTCGTGCAGGTCCGGGCAGGTGGACGGCGAGAACAGCGTCCACTCGCCACCTTCCATCACGCGCTTCATGAACAGGTCCGGAATCCAGTTGGCCGTGTTCATGTCGTGCGTGCGGCGGCGGTCGTCGCCGGTGTTCTTGCGCAGCTCCAGGAATTCTTCGATGTCCAGGTGCCAGGTTTCCAGGTACGCGCAGACGGCGCCCTTGCGCTTGCCGCCCTGGTTCACGGCCACGGCCGTGTCGTTGACGACCTTCAGGAACGGCACCACGCCTTGCGACTTGCCGTTCGTGCCCTTGATGTGCGAGCCGAGTGCGCGCACGTTGGTCCAGTCGTTGCCCAGGCCGCCGGCAAACTTGGAGAGCAGCGCGTTTTCCTTCAGCGCTTCGTAAATGCCGTCCAGGTCATCCGACACGGTGGTCAGGTAGCACGACGACAGTTGCGAGCGGCGCGTGCCCGAGTTGAACAGCGTCGGCGTGCTCGACATGAAGTCGAACGACGACAGCAGCTGGTAGAACTCGATGGCGCGGGCTTCGCGGTCGATTTCGTTCAGCGCCAGGCCCATCGCCACACGCATGAAGAACGCCTGCGGCATCTCGATGCGGGTTTCGTTGATGTGCAGGAAGTAGCGGTCGTACAGCGTCTGCAGGCCGAGGTAGTTGAACTGGAAGTCGCGCGAGGCATCCAGCGCCGCGCCCAGCTTGGCCAGGTCGAACTGGGCCAGCTTGTCATCGAGCAGCTCGGCGTTGATGCCGCGCTTGATGAACTGCGGGAAGTAGTCGACGTAGCGCGTGCTCATTTCCGCTTGCGTGACTTCTTCGCCGAGGATTTCGCGACGGATCGTGTGCAGCAGGATGCGCGCCGTGACTTGGCTGTACGCCGGGTCCTTTTCGATCAGGGTACGGGAGGCCAGGATGGCCGAGTCGTACACCTGCGTCATCGGCACGCCTTCATACAGGTTCTTGACCGTTTCCTTGAGGATCGGCTCCGGATCCACCGCGTCGCCCAGACCTTCGCAGGCCGAGACGATCACGTTGCGCAGCGCTGCCATGTCCAGCGGGCGGGTGATGCCGCCGTCGGTCACGTTCAGGCCGATGAAGGCCGGCTGCTGCTGGGTTTCACCGGCTTGTGCGCGCTCCTGGGCGCGGCGCTCGCGGTACAGCACGTAGGCGCGGGCCACGTCGTGCTCGCCCGAACGCATCAGGGCCAGTTCCACCTGGTCCTGCACGTCTTCGATATGGAACGTGCCGCCGTTCGGGCGGCTGCGCAGCAGTGCGCGCACGACGTTCTGCGTTTGTTGGTCAACCAGCTCGCGCACACGCGCGGAAGCAGCACCCTGCCCGCCATTCACGGCGAGGAAAGCCTTGGTCATGGCCACGGCGATCTTCGAAGGCTCGAAGCTCACCACGGCGCCGTTGCGGCGAATGATCTTGTAGTCCGCGTAGCCAGTGCTGGGGGCAGCGGCCGTGCCGCCAGCGCTTTGCGCAAATTGGGAGGGGTTGGCGGTGCCGGAGTGGATTTCTGGTTGGGCCGTCTGCATGTGGACTCCTGTTGAACCGTTCGTTTTATTGGCTCGCCGATGGGTGAAACACCTTGGCGAACCCTTGCGCCATGCGGAGAAATGAGACGGAAAAGACCCCTGCCTTTCCTCAGCCCCCAAGCGCCGGCTCGACCTGCCGTACGCCCGCCCCCGCGTGGCGCTGAAATAAGAATCCCGGAAAGCGACCACTACATCTAGTGCTCAACTCCGGGATTGACGCTAAGTATAGTGGCCCAATCGAATTTGCCTAGACTTGACAGGTGGGGGCAGATGGCTATTTTTCACCCGCAACTGCGGTGCCGCAAACCCGCTACGCCAGTCTGCACAAAGGGTCGGCGGGACTGGCGTGCGGCGTCGCAATGACCGTCTCTCCAGAATAATTCTTTCTATCGACGTCACAAGTTCAATAGACGTCACCTCATCTACGGTAGGGGTATGTGTGCGGCGCACTGCACCGGTGCATGCGTGCCGCGCGCCGGGGCATTCCCCGACATTCCTCCGCTCAAGAAATCCGAATAGCCGCATCAGCATTCTTGCCGCGGCTGTCACTTGAGCGACAGGCCTCCACCCTACGCTTCGGTCGCATTGCAGGGAGCGCAATCACAGCGGCGAGACACCGAGCGCCGCGCACAACGACCGAGGAAATCGACATGGCTTGGAATCACCCCGCCCGGCGCCTGCTGACGGCCGCGCTGAGCACGACCGTGGCTGCAACGCTGGCGACCACATTGACCGCATGCGGCGGTGGCGACAGCAGCCCCATCGCCAACCAGGGCAGCACCGACACGCCATCCACCAACGCCAGCAAAAAGGTGCTGATGGTCGGCGTGGACGGCGCCACGTATGCGCAGGTACAGAGCGCGCTCTTGCAGCGCAGCCTGCCGAACCTCGGTGCGTTGGCGGTGATGCCGGCATCGACCGGCGGCACGCTCGGCACCACCACCGCCCAGCCGCCGCTGGACACGCCCAGCTGGGCCACCGTGCTGACCGGCGCCTGGCAAAACCGCCACGGCGTGACGGACGACACCGCCACCACCCTGGCCGCCCCAAGCGTATTCAGCTACGCGCGCAGCGCCGCCAAGGCTGCCGGCACCACGCAACGGCTGGGCGCCGCCGTCAGCTCGGCCACACTGCCCGCGCTGCTCAAGGCGGATCAGCAAGCCGGCAATCTCGATACGCTGCTCGACTGCGCCCAGGTGGACACCTGCGTGACGCAGAACAGCGTGAAGCTTGTGCAGTCCGGCTACGACGTCGTCTTCGCGCAATACACCGCGCCGGCCGTCGCCGCGCTGGCTTCCGGCCTGCAAAGCGATGCGTACACCGCTGCGCTGGCCAACCTCGACCAGGCGCTCGGCACACTGCAGGCCGCCATCGCCCAGCGCCGCACCGCCAACCCGAACGAAGACTGGCTCGTTGTCGTCACCACCAGCCACGGCCTGGACGCCACGGGCGCCACCACGTCGGCGCCGACGCTGGAAAACCGCACCGCCTTCATCGCGCTGAACAAGCCGGTCAACGCGGTGCTCGGCAAAACCGGCACGGCGGCGCCCACGTCGGAAGCCACGCTGGCCGCGCTGCCGAGCGAGGCCGACATCGTGCCGACGGTGCTGGCGCAATTGAACGCCGCCGTGCCGGCAACCACCCATAAGTTGGATGGCACGGCGCTCACCGCCAATGCGGTCGGGGTGCGCAACATCCAGAGCACCGTGGGTGCGTACAACGCCTCGCTGGTGCTGAACTGGCAAAACCCGACCCCAGCCAGCGGGCCGATCACCGTGCTGCGCGACGGCAAGCCCGTTGCCACGCTGCCCGCCACGGCCACGCAGTACACCGACAGCAACATCGCCACCGCCAGCGGCATCTACCGCATCAACTACACGCTGGTGCGCAACAACGTGCCGGTGTCGATGCTCGCGCAGATCAGCTACGTTGCGCCAACGCCGCTGGCCACCTCGCTCACCAACGGCCTGGCCGCGTACTACAGCTTTGATCCGCTGCCGCCGACTGACCGAAAAGCCAGTTCGACGATCGGCCCGTGGGTGGCCGGCACCGACGGCGGCTCCGCAACGGCCGATCCGTTTGGCGGCACGGCCCTCTCGGTCGATTCGCGCATCGACGCCTACAAGCTCACGCAGAACGGCGCCGACATCGCACAGAGCCCGCAATTCACCATCGGCTTCTGGTTCAAGTCGGATTGCACGCAGGGCAACGGCACCGGCGAGCCGATCCTC
Organism: Ralstonia sp. 1B3; assembly: GCF_036631435.1. Taxonomy (NCBI): domain Bacteria; kingdom Pseudomonadati; phylum Pseudomonadota; class Betaproteobacteria; order Burkholderiales; family Burkholderiaceae; genus Ralstonia; species Ralstonia sp. 1B3. The sequence continues at coordinate 62,810 of NZ_JAPNUG010000026.1, forward strand.
GCCAACAAGGACTACTACTCCGGCTCCAATGCGGGCATCGCCATCGGATTGTGGGGCGGCTGCGAAGTGCGCTTCAACCTCGGCAGCGGCGGCAAGCGCGACGACATCCAGGGCATGAAGTTCAGCGCCAACCAGTGGGCCTATCTCGCCCTGTCGGTCGACGCGCAGGCCAAGCGGTTCAGCGCATACATCCTTGATCCGGTGTTGGGCGTGCAGAAGGTGGAAGACAAGGCCATCGCCAACACTGACGTCACCAAGCTCAATGGCCTGGCCACCAAGGTCTGGGGCCTGAACGACGACGCCACGCACAACTACGTGCCCAACAACCCGGGCTCGCTCAAGGGCGTGATGGCCTACGACGACCTCGCCATGTGGACGCGCCGGCTGACGCTGGACGAACTCAAGACGATCAACGGTTCGCACCAGCCGCTGTCGTCGCTGAACCCCTGACCCCCTCCCCCAACCCGAACGAGACCGCTCATGAAGCCCTTCATCCACCCTCTCGCGCGGCCGCACCGGCTGGCCGCCGTGCTGCTGTGCGCCGCCACCTTGTCGCTGTCGGCCTGCGGCGGCGATTCGAACGATGGCACGCCCGGTACCGGCACTGGCCCCGGCGCCACTCAGCCCGATCAACCCGGCCAGCCGCCGGCCAACAAGCCGACCCTGCACTGCGCTCCGTAACGCGCGGCTTCCCATCGACTTGCGTTTGAGACCGACATGACTTCCGACACGAACCACGCCAACAACGGCAGCCGCCGCAACTTCCTCAAGATGGCCAGCACGGGGGCGATTTCCGCCGCTGCGCTCGCCGCCTTCCCGCCGTCGATCCGCCGCGCGCTGGCCATTCCCGCCAACAACGCCACCGGCACGATGCGCGACGTTGAACACGTGGTGATCCTGATGCAGGAGAACCGCTCGTTCGACAACTACTTCGGCACGCTGCAAGGTGTGCGCGGCTTTGGCGACCGCTTCCCCATCCTGCTGGCCGGCGGCCTGAACGTCTGGCAGCAGACCTACGTGCCAAGCAGCGGACCGAGCCGCACGGTGCTGCCGTACTACCTCGACAGCAGCGCCGGCAACGCGCAGCGCGTGTCTGGCACGCCGCACAGCTACCCCGATGCGCAGAACGCGTGGGACCTCGGCCGCATGAGCAAGTGGCCGACCTACAAGCAGACGCAGTCGATGGGCTATTACAAGCAGGCCGAGCTGGACTTCCAGTTCGCGCTGGCCAACGCCTTCACGCTGTGCGATGCGTACCACTGCTCGTTCCACGGCGGCACCAACACCAACCGGCTGTTTCACTGGACAGGCACGAACGATCCGACCGGCGCGGCGGGCGGCCCCGTCATCGACAACAGCGGCGACCACCTCGACGCCAGCGTCACGTACAACTGGACGACCTACCCCGAGCGCCTGCAGGCGGCCGGCGTGTCGTGGAAGGTCTACCAGAACATGCCGGACAACTTCACCGACAACCCGCTCGCCGGCTTCAAGGCCTACCGCGATGCCAACGCCGCGCGCGGCAACCTGGCCGACGGCAGCCCGTTCCCGCCGTACACGCCGGCCGACGAAACCGTCAGCCCGCTCATCAAGGGCGTCGGCAACACCATGCCCGACGGCGGCTTCCTGCAGGCCTTGAAGGACGACATCGCCGCCGGCCAGCTGCCGCAGGTGTCGTGGATCGTCGCGCCGGCCACGTATTCCGAACACCCCGGTCCGTCGAGTCCCGTGCAGGGCGCGTGGTACACGCAGGAAGTGCTCAACGCGCTGACCGCCAACCCGGCCGTGTGGAGCAAGACCGTGCTGTTCATCAACTTCGATGAGAACGACGGCTTCTTCGACCACGTGCCGCCGCCCGCAGCCCCGGCCTACGACAACGGCGTGCTGGCCGGCAAGTCGACGGTGAGCACGGCCGGCGAATACCACACGGACCAACACCCCTACGGCCCCGGCCCGCGCGTGCCGATGTACATCGTTTCACCGTGGAGCCGCGGCGGCTGGGTCAACTCGCAGGCGTTCGACCACACCTCGGTGCTGCGCTTCCTGGAGCTGCGCTTCAACGTCAAGGAGCCGAACATCAGCGCATACCGCCGCGCGGTGCTGGGCGACCTGACCAGCGCCTTCAACTTCGTCAACCCGAACACCGAAACGCTGCCGACGCTGCCCAGCCGCGACAAGGCAACCGCCGACTCGATCCGCACCGCGCAAGGGTTGAAGCCGCAGGTGCCGCTGCCCTCCGTCACGGCGCAGCAGATGCCGACGCAAGCCACCGGCACCCGCCCCTCGCGCGCCTTGCCGTACGAGCTGCACGTCAGCGCGCGCGAAGACGCCACCAACCGCGCGCTCCGCCTGATCTTCAGCAACACCGGCACGGCGGCCGCCGTCTTCCACGTGTACGACCGCCTGCATCTGGACCGCGTGCCGCGTCGCTACGCGGTCGAGCCCGGCAAGATGCTCGACGACACCTGGGACGTGTTCACCGCCGACAAGGGCAAGTACGACCTGTGGGTGCTCGGCCCGAACGGCTTCCACCGCGCGTTCTCCGGCGATGTGAGCGCCGTGTCGGCAGCGGGTTCGAGCGCGCCCGAAATCCGCGTGTGCTACGACCTGGCCAACGCCGAGGTCTACGTGACGATGATGAACACCGGCACCGCTGGCTGCACCTTCACCGTCAAGCCGAACGCGTACCGCAACGACGGCCCGTGGACGTTCGACATTCCGGCCGGCAAGCAGCTCGACCAGCACTGGCCGATCGCGCGCCAGGGCAACTGGTACGACTTCACGGTGACGGTGCCGCAAGGCGGCTTCACGCGGCGCTTTGCCGGTCGCATGGAAACGGGCAAGGACGGCGTGTCCGACCCGGCGATGGGCACTTGAGCCAGGTCGCGAAGTAGAAAGAGAGAAGCAGGGAAAGATGCGGGCAGCCTTCGAAAGCGGGCTGCCCGTTTCCGTTTCGGCGTCTGCGTAGGGCGGGCAGCCTGCGACGTGTCGGCCTCGGAGCGTCGAGGGCCACGGTTTCACCATCTCGTTTGAGCCTCACATCCTGACGTTGGAGGCTTTTACCCGCACGCGTGGGACTCAGACCGCCGTGTTCGGAGGTTCAACTGTTGTGCGCGAGCCTCCGACCCTGGAATCGTTCACGGATGGATCGACGAAATGACCCTCGGACGGTCGCGCTCCACGGTTTCACACTCGCACGCGAGCCTCGGACTGTGACGCTCCACGGTTTGACCGTCGTGCGTGAGCCTCAAACAGTGGACACATCGACAGTTTTACCCTCGTGCGCGACCCTCGGACTGTGGCGTTCCACGGTTTTAGGCTCGCGTGCGATGCCTGGACATTGACGTTCCAGAGTTTCACCCTCGCGCCTGAGTCTTGGAGGGTGACGCTCCACGGTTTTACCCTCGCACGTGAGCCGCAGACCGTAAAGCGCCAGAGAGGTGTCGCGTCAGAGCGCGTGCTGATACGGGAACAACGCCGCATTGAATCCGCCGAGCGCGCGCAGATGCGCCCAGTCGAAATGCGGTCCGGGGTCCGTCTTGCGGCCCGGGGCAATGTCCGAATGACCGGCGATCGCTGCAATCGGATACGCCGCGCAGATCGCCCGCACAAGCGACGCCGTGGCGGCGTACTGCTCGGGCGTGAAGGGCAAATCGTCCGTGCCCTCGATTTCGATGCCGACCGAGAAATCGTTGCAGCGCGGGCGGCCGAAGAAGTCCGACGCACCGGCATGCCAGGCGCGCGCATCGCACGACGCAAATTGCACGCATTCGCCCGTGCGACGGATGAAGAAATGCGCCGACACGCGCACGCCGCGCAGCTGATCGAAGTACGGATGCGCGTCGCAGTCGAGCGTGTTGGTGAAGAAATCGAGGACGTGGTCGGTGCCGAAGTCCGCCGCCGATTGCGCAGGCGGCAGGCTGATGTTGTGCAGCACGATCAGGTCGATCGGCATGCCTTCGGGCCGTGCGTCGATATTTGGCGAGGATGGCGGCGCGCGCCATCCACCCATCCGTCCGCGCCGATGTGCAACCGTTCAGGCATCGCCGTTCAGCCCATTTCCGGCCGCCTCGCCCACGCCGCCGGGCGGCACTTCAATGTCGCGCGGATCGCGAATGCCAAGCTGCTGCATGCGATAGCGCAACTGACGGAATGAGAGCCCAAGCAGCTTGGCGGCGGCCGTGCGGTTGAAGCCGGTCTGGTCCAGCGCGGCGAGGATCACGTTGCGCTCGACCAACTCCAGGTAGGCCGGCAGGTCGATCGGCAGCGCAACGCTCGGCAGAGCCGGCTCCGCCGGCTGCGCAGCGGGTGCCGGCTCGGGCTGCGCCATCGGTTGCGGCATCCCCATGGGGCTTTGCACGGGCGCCGGCATGTAGACGGCATCGGGCCAGCTCGCCATCGGCGCGGGCGACATCGGGTGGTGGCCGGCTGCCGCAGCCTGCGCCTCGCGCGTGCGGTGAAACAGCGGCGAGCGTTCGATCTCGGCGCCCAGCGCGCCAAGGTCGTCCACGTCGATCGACTCCCCTTCCGCAAACGCGTACGCACGTTCCAGCAGGTTCTCCAGCTCGCGCACGTTGCCCGGGAACGGATACGCACACAGTTGCTGCAGCGCCGGTCGCGTCAGACGTTTTGGGCGCGGATCGCCGTAGCGGCTGGCGAGCTGCTCGAGCAGCACACCGGCCAGCACGGGCACGTCTTCGGCCCGCTCGCGCAGCGTGGGCATGCGCAGTTCCAGCACGTTGAGGCGATAGAACAAGTCTTCGCGGAAACGGCCGGCGGCCACCAGCCGCGCAAGGTTCTGGTGGCTCGCACACACGACGCGCACGTCGACGGGGTCTTCGCGGCTTTCGCCGATCTTGCGCACGCGGCGCTCCTGCAACGCGCGCAGCAATTTCACCTGCATCGTGAGCGGCAGGTCGGCCACCTCATCGAGCATGAGCGTGCCGCCGTTGGCGGCCTGGAAGAAGCCTTGGCGGTCGCTGTCTGCGCCGGTAAAGGCGCCCTTCACGTAGCCGAAAAACTCGGCTTCCATCAGGTTCTCGGGAATCGCGCCGCAGTTCACCGCCACGAACGGCCGCGATGCACGCGCGGACAGCGCATGGATGGCGCGCGCCGCACGTTCCTTGCCGCTGCCGGATTCACCGCTGATCACCACCGGGGCCATGCTGCGCGCGAGGCGCATCAGCGAGCGGCGCACCTCCTGCATCGCGGCGGAATGTCCCGGCAGCAGATCGTTGGTGCGCTCGGCCAGATCGGCATTGCCCGGATCGGGATCGCGCTGCTGGCGGCCCAGCGCATTCAGCACGAGGCTGCGCAGCTGGTCGAGCGAGAGCGGCTTGGCGATGTAATCGAATGCGCCGGCCTTGAGCGCTTCCACCGCATTCTCGGCGCTGCCATAGGCGGTGATGACGGCCACCGGCGTGCGGTCGGCCGTGGCAGAGAGCTGGCGCACGAGTTCAATGCCCAGGCCATCACCCAGGCGCATGTCGGTCAGCACAAGCGCGAAGCGCTGGCGGGAGAGCGCCTCGCGCGCCTCGGCCAGGCCGCTGGCGAGCACGACGTCGTGCCCCATGCGGCGCAGCGAAATTTCCAGCAGCTCGCGCAGGTCGGCTTCGTCATCGACGACGAGAATGGGTTCGCGAACGATGGCGGCTTTGGACATGGATCAGCAGAAGATCGGCGGAAATGCGCGGCCGGCGGACTATTCCGTTACGGCCAAGGCAGGTTGATCAAACATCAGGGTGATGACGAAGGCGCGGCGCGGCAACGTGTCGCGCGCCTCCATGGTCAACGCTCCGGTGCGATCGAGCAAGGATTCCAGTGCGATGGCACCGTAGCGGATCTGCGCATCGTTGGCGCTACACAACTCGCGCGCCATGTAGAGGCCCAGGCCAGTGCCTTGTGCGTCATTCGTGAAGAACGGCTCGAAGAGGCTGCGCTGCTGTTCGGTGGGCACTTCGGGGCCGTCGTTCCAGATCACGAGCTCGGCGTGGGTGTCGTCCAGCGCGTAGGCCGCGAGTTGGATCGAGCCGGGAACGCGGCGGCAACGCAGCGCGTTGTCGAGCATGTTGCCCACCACCTGCTGCAACTGCGCCGGATCGAACAGCACGGGCTTGTCGAGGTCGACGGCCACGCGCACGAGGTTCGGGTTGATCTCGGTGGCTTCGCCTGCGCGGCGCAGGGCCTCGGCACGCCAGCGCTCGACAACCTCCGGCAGCACCTGCGCCAGTTGCACGCGCACACGCTCCCCACGCGGGCGGCGCGAGAGCATCAGCACGTCAGCGACCACCTGGTCGAGCCGGCGCACGTTATCCGGATGATGCGCAGCAGGCGCGTCTCCACGCCGGAGTTTTCCGGGCGCGGGTGCGCCCCGCCATCCTGGCCGTCGCCCGGATCGTCCAGCAGTTCGGCGGCCTGGCTGATCGCGGCCAGCGGGTTGCGGATCTGGTGCGCAACGCTGGCCACCAGCCGCCCCATCGAGGCCAGCTTTTCCTGTTGCGCCTGCTCCGCCACACGCTCCCAGCTTTCCACGTGGACCAGCACGGTGTCGTGCAACTCGTGGCGCAGAAATGCTTCGTCGTCGGCCGACCAGCCCTGCGAGATGGCGTCGGCCGATGGAATGCGCGGACGCACCTCGCCGCCCTCACCCGGCAGGCCCAGGCCGATCGAGCTGACCAGGCTGTCCATGTAGACGCTGCGCAGGTTGGCCAGGCTCGGCAGGATGAAGCGCAGGCGCAGGCGGGCGCTCAACATGGCACGGCCTGCGCGGCCGCCCGCAGCGATGGGCAGCAGGTCGAGGATGCGCGGTGCATCGTCGTCGCCGGTGCCATCGGTGGGACGGCTCTTGCGGCGCAGCCACTGGCGCAGCGTTTCGAGCAACGGGCGCAGGTGCGGCACGTCCTTCAGGTCGAACAACATCGCGCCGCTGCCGACAAAGGCGCTCTGCGGCACGCCCAGCAACATGGCTGCGGCCGGGTTGGCGGCAACGACGCGGCCATCGGCGCGCACGAGCATCACGCCGTCCTGCATGTCGTAGACCATCAGGCGGTTGACGAGCTGTTGCAGGCGCAATTCGCGCTCACGGGCCATCGTCAACCGTTCCTGCGCGATCTGGCGGTGCGACAGGCCGTACATCATCGACGCGGCCATCATGTAGACCAGGCCGTACAGGCCGGCGGATGCCAGCCCCGGCGCAATCACGCCGTCGCTCATCATCTGCAGGAACGGATCGGCCAGCACCACGATGGATGCCACTGCCGCCGTGAACAGCGCAAACAGCAGGCTGGTAAGCGCGCCGGCGGCCAACACCGGCACCAGCAACACCATCGCCACGCTGGCCGACAAATGCGAGAGCGTGGCGTACGCCAGCCCCAGGAACAGCAGATCGAGCACCACATCGAGCCGCACGCGGAATTGGAATCGCGTGCGCCACCATCCGGCTGCGGCCAGGATCAGCAGGGCCATGGCCAGATACGGCAGCGTCAGGCTGAGCAGCGCGTCGCTATTGGCCGGGCCGACCGCTTCGTTGTGCTCGCGCGGCACCATCACGAACAACAGCAGCACGAGCGCCACGGCGGCGCGGCTGAAAGCGAAATAGCGCAGCAGGCGCCACTGGAACTCAGGGGGATCGGGCTCCAGCCAGACCGACCGGAGTGCGCGCCAGGCGTTCAGGCGCGAAAGCAGGCTGCGCGCGGTCGACGGTGTTGCCCGCGCGGCACCCGACGCTTCGGGTGTCATGTGTTGCCCCGATCAGCGTGCTCGGGGCAACGATAGCGGCCGCCCGGCAGCGCGATCATGCCGGTGCGCGGCGCATGCACGCCGCACACGGCACATTGCTCGATGGGTTGGGAGGCCTGAGGCTCAGGCGTGCGCTTGGCTGTGCCCTGTCCGCGCGAGGCGGACTGCCCTTGCCCCGAGGAGCGGGACGGCCGTGTCCCAAGGCGGCTCAACCACCACCAGCCGGCGAGCAGCATCAGGATCAGCAGGACAGGACGGGACATGGGGAACAGGCAAGAACAAGTAGCAGCGCAAGCGCCAGGAACGCGCTAGGCGCGATGCAGGATGACTTCGAGCACGAAGCGGCTGCCCACGTATGCCAGCAGCAGGGTCGCAAAGGCGGCCATCACCCAGCGCAGCGCAATGCGTCCGCGCCAGCCGCGAAAACGCCGCCCGACCAGGATGCCGCCGAACATCGCCCACGACAGCACGGCAAAGATGTTCTTGTGATCGAAATGGAAGGCGCTGTGGAACAACTGTTCGGAGAACAGCACGCCCGACGCGATCGTCAGCGTCAGCAAGACAAAGCCGGCCCCGATCAGCCGGAACAGCAGTTTTCGAGCGTCAGCAGCGGCGGCAGCAGATCGAGCCAGCGGCTGAACCAGCCTGTCTCTGCGGGGCGGTTGATGGTGTGCAGGCGGCGCTCTGCGGCCAGCATCAGGATCGCGTGGAATGCCGCCAGCGTGAACAGCCCATAGGCGACGTTGGCAATGGCGAAGTGCAGCTTGAACAGCGGGCTGGCCGCATAGCCGAGAATTTGCGTGCCTGGAAAGGCCAACGGCAACAGGCTTCCGACCAGCGCCACCGGCATCACCAGCAGGCCGAGGCCGGCCAGGGAGAAGAAGAGACTCTCGATCCAGAAAATGCCCACGCCCAGCCACAGCATGGCCGACAGCGCGTACGCAAAGCCAAATACCATGGCGCCGGCCGGGAAAATCGTCTCGTGCAACAGCAACCCGTGCGCAACCAAAGCGGCCAGCAAGCCCCAGCGCCACCAACCGGGGACCGTGTCGGCAGCGCCCGGCGGCGGCGGAACGAGCACCGTGGCACCCGGCGACTGACCGCCTGCCGCCATGGCTCCCGCCGGGGCCTGGGCACCCAGCCCACCGCGTCGCGCCCACGCTACCGAAGCGAGGATGCCGTAGAGAAGCGCCGTCAGCGCATACAGTACAATTGACATTTGCACAGTTTACCGCAGCGCACCCCAGTTTTGGCTGGGCCAGCCCTCCGTCGAAAGTCTTGTCGGACGGCAACGCAACATGCGCGCATTAAGCACATTCCCAGCCGGTGCAAGTTGAACGCGCGCCGGTCTTCTCTTCATCCCGTCCCCAATTCCGGATTCCTGTCACTGTCATGCTGGATAACCTGACCCAACGGCTCGCGCGCGTGGTCAAGACCATGCGCGGCGAAGCGCGCCTGACCGAAGCCAACACCGCCGAGATGCTGCGCGAAGTTCGCATGGCGCTGCTCGAAGCCGACGTGGCGCTGCCGGTCGTGCGCGAGTTCATTGCCCGCGTCAAGGAAAAGGCCCTCGGCGAAGACGTCATCACCAGCCTTTCGCCCGGCCAGGCGCTGGTCGGCATCGTGCAGCGCGAGCTGACGGCCATCATCGGCGGTCAGGAAGCGCTGGAAGGCGTTGGCAGCAACATCATGGGCGGCCGCGCGGCCGAGCTGAACCTCAACGTCACGCCGCCAGCGATCATCCTGATGGCCGGCCTGCAAGGCGCCGGCAAGACCACCACGGTGGGCAAGCTCGCCAAGTGGCTCAAAGAGAACAAGAAGAAGAAAGTGCTGACGGTGTCGTGCGACGTGTATCGCCCCGCCGCCATCGCGCAGTTGAAGACCGTTTCCGAGCAGGTCGGCGCAGACTTCTTCCCCTCGCAGCCCGACCAGAAGCCGGTCGACATTGCGGCAGCAGCCCTGGACTGGGCCAAGAAGCACTATCACGACGTGCTGATCGTCGATACGGCGGGCCGCCTCGGTATCGACGAGGCGATGATGCAGGAGATCGCCGCGCTGCACGCCCGGCTCAAGCCGGCCGAAACGCTGTTCGTGGTCGACGCGATGCTCGGCCAGGATGCCGTCAACACCGCCAAGGCGTTCAACGACACCCTGCCGCTGACCGGCGTGGTGCTGACCAAGCTCGACGGCGATGCGCGCGGTGGCGCGGCGCTGTCGGTGCGTCACATCACGGGCAAGCCGATCAAGTTCGTCGGCGTGGCCGAAAAGCTCGACGGGCTGGAGCCGTTCTACCCCGACCGCATGGCCCAGCGGATTCTTGGCATGGGCGACATCCTCGCGCTGGTGGAAGAAGCCCAGCGCGGTGTCGACATGGAAGAGGCGCAGAAGCTTGCCGCCAAGATCAAGAAGACCGGCGGCTTCGACCTCGAAGACTTCAAGGCGCAGATCGGCCAGATGAAAAAGATGGGCGGCCTGGGCAGCCTGATGGACAAGCTGCCGGCGCAGCTCGCGCAGCAGGCGCAAGGTGCCAACATGGACCAGGCCGAAAAGCAGGTCCGCCGCATGGAGGGCATCATCAACAGCATGACGGCTGCCGAGCGCGCCAAGCCTGAACTGATCAAGGCGAGCCGCAAGCGCCGCATTGCCGCGGGCGCGGGCGTGCAGGTGCAGGAAGTCAACCGTCTGCTCAACCAATTCGAGCAGATGCAAGGCATGATGAAAAAGCTCAAGGGCGGCGGCATGATGAAGATGATGCGCGCCATGGGCGGCATGAAAGGCGGCATGAAGGGGCTGTTCGGCGGCCGCTGAGCGGGCTACCCTCCTTCCTGAATCGCACTTTTGATCGACACACCGAACCGTTTCACCGAACTGACACGATGCTGAGCGCAGAACAGGCCCGCGAACTCTGGGCCAACTCCGAAGAAATCGTCAGCGAAGACGCCGTGCGCGGCTCGCTGGACCGCATGGCCCAAGAGATCACCGAGAAGATCGGCGACACGTTCCCGATGGTCCTGTCCGTGATGGGCGGCGCGGCCGTCTTTACCGGCATGCTGCTGCCCAAGCTGGCCTTCCCGCTGGAGTTCGACTACATCCACCTCTCGCGCTACAACAACACGACGGTGGGCGGCGAGATGCAGTGGCGCGTGGCGCCGCGCGAGTCGGTCAAGGGCCGCACGGTGCTGGTGCTCGACGACATCCTCGACGAAGGCGAGACGATGGCCGCCATCCGCTCGCGCATCATCGACATGGGTGCCGCCGAGTTCTACTCCGCCGTGCTGTGCGAGAAGACGCTCAGCAGGTCCAAGCCGCTGTACCCCGACTTCTGCGGCTTCAACGTGCCTGACCGCTACGTGTTCGGCTGCGGCATGGACGCCAAGGGCTACTGGCGCAACCTGCCGACCATCCGCGCGCTCAAGAACACCTGACGCGGTACCGCGGCAAGCAAAAGGGCGACACCTCAGTCGCCCTTTGTTGCCCGCGCGCGGTTCAGAGCTGATGCGCGAACGTACGGATGCCCTTGAGCAGCATCTCCACCGAGATCGCCACCAGGATCAGCCCCATCAGCCGCTCGAACGCCATCACCGTGCGCTCCCCACGAGGCGCTGGATGTGCGTGGCGCTCAGCAACACCACCGCGCACACGGCCATCGTCGCGCATAGCGAGCCGACCCAGGTCCACATGCGCCCGGGCGCCTGCGACACCAGCAGCATCACCGTGGCCATCGCCGATGGCCCCGCGATGGCCGGGATCGCCAGCGGCACGATGAAGGGCTCGCCCGTGGGCTGAGAATCGGCAGCACCCTCACGCGGAAAGATCATCCGCAGCGCGATCAGGAAGAGCACGATGCCGCCGGCAATCTGCAGCGACATGTCGGTCAGGCTCATCATGCGCAGGAAGCTCTCGCCGAAGAACATGAAGACGAGCAGCAGCACGAACGCAATGCCGACCTCGCGCAGCACGACGCGGTTGCGGCGCTCGGGGGCGACCGCAGCGCCGAAATGAAGATCGGAATGTTGCCGAGCGGATCGGTGATCAGCACCAGCAGGACGGTCGCCGAGAGAAACGTGTATTCCATCACCTGACGTCGATCAGGCGCCGCGACGATAGGGGCGTTCGCGCAGCCATTTGGTGGCGATCCACTTCTCGCCACGCTCGACCGGCAGGCCGGCGTGCAGCGTGTCTTCATCCAGCGTGCCGTCGGGCCGCTTGTAGACGAAGAAGACAGCGTTGCCCTTGACCGGCGCCACCTCCAGCCCGAGCTTCGGAAAGCCCGTCGCGCCGCCAGCTTGCACGCTGTTCAGGTAGATGACCATCGTGGCCACGCGCTGACCGCCCACTTCAAGCTGGCGCGCCTCGCCGCTGCGCCCCGGGTTGAAGAAATCGAAGTGCGGCTGATATTCGCCGCCGGGCTGGTAGTTCAGCACCTGGAAGCCTTCGCCGTGTTCGACCGGCACGCCCACCGCCTGTGCGATGCGCGCTTCGATCTTGGCGATCAGCGGATGCTCGCCGACCTGGAACATCCCGCCCTGGCTGGTCCGGGCCGAGATCAGGTTTTCCTCGCCGGTATCGGGGTTCACGACGGGTGAACGCTTGAGGCGATTGCGCCCGATCGCGATCAGCTCGTCACACTCCTGGTCCGACAGAAAGTGCTGGAACAGCACGATGCGCGGCGTCTCGATTGCAAACAGGATCGGGATGTCGCCATCCGCGGTATGCACTGCGTTGCTGTTTTCGACGGACTGATCGGCAACGGGCGTCGGCGCGGGGGCGGCAAGCGGAGCAGGCGCGCGGCTGGCCAGCGCCTCATCGACGACACGGCGCGCAAAGGCGCGGTCGTAGCCGGATTGCACCATCGAAGCCACCAGGGATTCGGCCTCGAAACCTTCGGTCACGTGACGCTGCAGCCAGTCGCGCAGCGCCTCAGACATGGTCGCGTACGGTTGGGTGGTGGACATGCGGGATGGAGATGCGGGCGAGCGAGAGATGGCCCTATTGTAGGCCGACCGTTCGCCGACTGAAGATCACGAACCGCCAGCCGGACCGCCAGCAATACGCAGCGGCGAGAACGGATTGCGCGCCGGCACTTCCGGCAACGCCTTGGCACGCGGTGCGGGCACGGAAGGCTCGGCAGGCACCGGCGCCGACACCGTCATCGCACTCGACTCCTGATACTGCCAGCGCTTCCAGGCGGCGAGCACGGCATTCGGATACTGCGGCTGGCCCCGGCTGCCGTTGTAGCGGCCCAGCGCCAGATAAAGATTGCCGCCTTCCATGTCGAGGTAATGACGCAGGATCGTGCAGCCGTAGCGCAGGTTGCTCTGCAGATGAAAGAGCTTGCGGGAGTCGTTGTCGCCGATGCTGCGCGTCCAGAACGGCATGACCTGCATCAGGCCCATCGCACCGGCGCTGCTGATGGCGTACTTGCGAAAACCGCTTTCCACCTGGATGAGGCCGAGCACCAGCGCCGGGTCGAGGCCAGCGCGCTTGGCTTCGTAATACGCCGTCTCGATCAGTTCGACGCGTACCGACGCCTGCGGAATCTTGCCCGACATGCGCACCGACATCTCGGCCAGCCAGCGCAGGTAGCCGAGTTGCTCGTCGTTGCTGGCGAATACCGGGCGCAGCGGGCGGCTGTCGGCCACGGCGGCGGACAATGCGCTGCGCACGGAGTCCGCGAGGTATTCCTCTTTCTGGGCGCCTGCCCACGCTGCCTGCGTGCCCGCGAGCAACGTCCCTGCGCACAGCGCAGCGGCGATCCGGCGGGCAGAGAACAAGCGGCGCATGCAGGTCGGTCCTGTTGTTGCGTTATTGCGCGAGACGCGCCTTCAGCGTGGCCAGCACGTCGGCCGGTGCCACGGCGGTCGCGGCTTCGTCGCGGCGGCCCTGGAATTCCAGCTTGCCTTCCTTGAGGCCGCGGTCGCCCACCACCACGCGGAACGGCACGCCGATCAGTTCCCAGTCGGCAAACATCGCGCCGGGGCGCTCGCCGCGGTCGTCCAGCATCACGTCGATGCCGGCGGCAACGAGTTCGGCGTGCAGGCGGTCGGCTTCTTCTCGCACGGCGTCGGAGCGGTCGTAGCCCACGGGGCAGATCACCACCTGGAACGGCGCGATCGATGCCGGCCAGATGATGCCGCGCGCGTCGTAGTTCTGCTCGATGGCCGCACCCAGGATGCGCGTGATGCCGATGCCGTAGCAGCCCATCACCATTGGCTGCGTCTTGCCGTTTTCATCGAGGAACGTCGCGTTCATCGCCTCGGAGTAGCGCGTGCCCAGCATGAAGACGTGACCGACTTCGATGCCGCGGCAGATGGCCAGCGTGCCCTTGCCGTCCGGCGAGGGGTCGCCGGCCACCACGTTGCGCAGGTCGTAGACCTCGGGCTCGGGCAGATCACGGCCCCAGTTCACGCCAGTGAAGTGGTAATCCTCTTCGTTGGCGCCGACCACGAAATCGCTCATGGCAGCCGCCGTGCGATCGGCCACCACCTTCACGGGCAGCTTGGTGCCGATCGGGCCGAGATAGCCAGGGCGCGTGCCGAATGCGCGCAGGATTTCGCCTTCGGTGGCAAAGCGGAAGTCGGCCAGGCCGGGCACCTTCGATGCCTTGACCTCGTTGAGTTCATGGTCACCGCGCAGCAGCAGCAGCCAGATCTGGGGTTCGCCGCCCTCGAGTTCGGTGGCCAGCACGATGGACTTGATCGTGCGCTGCAGCGGAATCCCCAGTTGCTCGGCAACGGCCTCGCACTTGGCGCGGCCAGGCGTATGCGTCTTGGTGAGCGCCTCGGCGGCGGCACCACGCGGTGTGGCCGGAGCGACGGCTTCCGCAGCCTCGATGTTGGCGGCGTAGTCCGAATCCGGGCAGTAGATGATGGCGTCTTCGCCCGTATCGGCAATCACGTGGAATTCGTGCGAGCCCGACCCGCCGATGGCGCCGTTATCGGCAGCCACGGCACGGAATTCCAGGCCGAAGCGCTGGAAAATGCGCGTGTAAGCGTCGTACATCTTTTGATATGACACCTTCAGGCCTTCGGCGTCGCGGTCGAAGGAATATGCGTCCTTCATCGTGAATTCGCGGCCGCGCATGATGCCGAAACGCGGACGGCGCTCGTCACGGAACTTGGTCTGGATCTGGTAGAAATTGACCGGCAGCTGCTTGTACGAGCGGATTTCGGTGCGCGCGATGTCGGTCACAACTTCCTCCGACGTCGGCTGCATGACGAAGTCGCGCTCGTGGCGGTCCTTGAAGCGCAGCAGTTCGTCGCCCATCTTGTCCCAGCGGCCGGTCTCCTGCCACAGCTCGCCCGGCTGCACCACCGGCATCAGCACCTCCACCGCGCCGGCGGCATTCATTTCCTCACGCACGATCTGCTCGACCTTGCGGATCACGCGCAGACCCACGGGCATATACGTATAGAGGCCCGCGCCGAGCTTCTTGATCATGCCGGCACGCATCATCAACTTGTGCGAGACGATCTCCGCGTCGGCGGGCGCTTCCTTGAGCGTGGAAATGAAGAATTGGGACGCTTTCATGCGACTGACAATAAGGGATGACGCGGCCAACCAAAGCCGCGAAAACAAGGGCAAAAGCCACCGGAATCAGGAGATGAGACGAGGCGCCAGGCGCACATTCGCGCAATCGGCACCCCTCCCCCAGGAGGCGCGAGTGAGCGGCAACATTTCGGCTTCTGTGACAGCCGAGCGACGGGCCGCTCTATAATCGGCGTAATTCTAAAGTATTCGAGGTGCAGTCATGCTCGATCGTGAAGGCTTCCGCCCGAACGTCGGCATCATCCTCATCAACGCAAGAAACGAGGTGTTCTGGGGCAAGCGCATTGGCGAGCACTCCTGGCAGTTTCCACAAGGCGGCATCAAGTACGGCGAGACGCCCGAACAAGCGATGTTCCGCGAACTGCACGAAGAAGTCGGCCTGTTGCCAGAACACGTCCGGATCGTCGGTCGCACGCGCGACTGGCTGCGGTATGAGGTGCCGGACAAGTTCATCCGCCGCGAAATACGCGGCCACTATCGCCAGAAACAGATCTGGTTCCTGCTGCGCATGGTCGGTCGCGACTGCGACATCCAGCTGCGCGCCACCGAGCATCCGGAATTCGATGCATGGCGGTGGAGCCAGTACTGGGTGCCGCTCGAGGCCGTCATCGAGTTCAAGCGCGAGGTGTATCAGCTGGCGCTGTCGGAGCTTTCGCGCTTCGTGCAGCGTCAGACCCGCGCGCCGCTGTCGCCCTACGGACGCGGCGGCCAGCACCGAGAGCGCGACGGACGCGACGCACGCGATAACCGCGAACGTTCCAGCAGCCAGGGCGGCCGGAACGAGCAGCACGCCCAGCCGGCCCTGACCGTCACCACCACGACGGTCATCGTCGAAACGGTGAGCGTATCCGCGCCGGCCCCTTCCTCTCCCAACCCTGACGACACGGCTCCCAAGGACAATTCGTGAATCTGATGACGACGACACGTGGAGCGCGCCGCGCTCTCGTGCCGCTCGCGCTGGCGGCTGCGCTGGCGTTGACGGCATGTGGCCATAACCGCACCGGCGACCTCGAAGACCGGCTGTTGATGGACCCATTCAACGACAAGCCTTTCAAGGAAGATGCCGTGACCTTCCCGGCCCCGCCGGTCGATCGCGATGCCGTGCCGTTCGATGTGGGCGGCCGAAGCGACTCGCCGCTGCGCTTCGCCATCGATCCGAAATCGGTGTCGATCGGCAAGGACAACGTGGTGCGGTACACCGTACTGATCACCAGCAAGACCGGCGCGCGCAACGTGAACTACGAAGGCCTGCGCTGCGACACGGCCGAGCGGCGCATCTATGCGACGTTGCGCAACGACACCAACCAGTGGGTCGGCAACCGCGCGGTCGACATGAACGAAACGGCGAATGCCGAATCGGCAAGCATGAACGCCTACAAGCCCGCGACGGATTGGCAACGCGTTGGCAATGGCGGGCCGACGGACTATGCGTCGGCGCTGATGCGCTCGTACTTCTGCGACGTGCGTTCGGTAGCGGGAGATGGAAAGGCCTCTACGCTGGTGCAACGGTTGGGGCAGAGCGGCCGGTATTTCGGGCCCTGAGCGGCGGACGCCCGCGTACAGCATCATCTGCCTCAAACACAAAGGCCAACCTCGCAGGGTTGGCCTTTTGTTTTGATGCGCAGCCGAGCGGCTGGATCAGAGCAGCACCAGGTTGTCCCGGTGCACCAGCTCCGCGGCGCTGACGTAGCCAAGCACCGCCTCGATCTCCGAGGACGCCTTGCGTGCGATCAGCCGCGCCTCAGCCGACGAATAGTTCGTCAGCCCGCGCGCCACTTCGCGGCCCGCCGCATCCACGCAAGAAATCACCTCGCCGCGCGCGAATTCGCCCTGCACTTCCGTCACGCCGATCGGCAGCAACGACTTGCCGCCGGCCGTGAGCTTTTCCACCGCACCGGCATCGAGCACCACGCGACCGCGCAGCTGCAGATGATCGATCATCCACTGCTTGCGCGCCGTCATCCGCCCCGTCGGCGCGCGGAGCTGCGTGCCGATGGCCTCGCCGGCAGCCAAGCGCGCAAGCACGTCAGGTTCACGACCCGAAGCAATGATGGTATGCGCGCCCGACTTGGCCGCGCGCTTCGCCGCCAGAATCTTCGTCAGCATGCCGCCCTTGCCGATGCTCGAACCAGCGCCGCCGGCCATCTGTTCAAGGTCGGGCGTGCCAGCCTGCGCCTCGTCGACAAACCGGGCGCCAGGCTCCTTGCGCGGGTCGGCCGTATCAAGCCGCGCTGGTCTGTCAGGATGATGAGCGCATCACCTTCGATCAGGTTGGTGACGAGCGCGCCCAGCGTGTCGTTGTCGCCGAACTTGATTTCATCGGTGACGACCGTGTCGTTCTCGTTGATGATCGGCACGACACCGAGGCTCAGCAGCGTGAGCAGCGTGGAACGTGCATTGAGATAGCGCTCGCGATCGGCCAGATCGCCATGCGTGAGCAGCACCTGCGCCGTGCGGATGCTGTGCCGCGCGAACTCGGATTCGTACACCTGCGCCAGCCCCATCTGCCCGACAGCGGCGGCGGCCTGCAACTCGTGGATTTCCTTCGGACGCTTGGCCCAGCCCAAGCGCTGCATGCCCTCGGCGATGGCGCCTGAACTGACCAGCACGACTTCCTTGCCAGCCGCCCGTAGCGCCGCGATTTGCGCGGCCCAGCGGGCAATGGCAGCGGTCGAGGCCACGGCCGTCGTTGGTAACCAGGCTGGAACCGACCTTGACGACAAGGCGGCGCGCATCGGCAATCAGCGAATGCAGGGCCATGGTGGGCGTGTCTCCGAAGGATGTTTGTTGTGTTTAGGCTTGATCGTCGTGGTCGACGTTGTGCAGGCTCGGGTCCAGACGCTGGTCGGGCGCGGCAGCCGCGGCATCTTCTTCGGCGCGCAACTCGTCGAGGTATTCCTGAATCGCGTGGACAAGCGCCTGCGTGCCATCGTGCGTCAACGCAGAAATGCGATGCACCGGTCCCTTCCACTTGAAGCGCTTCACGAAGTCCTTCACGCGCGCTTCGCGTTCGTCCTCGGGCACCATGTCGAGCTTGTTGAGCACGAGCCAGCGCGGCTTGTCGAAGAGTTCAGCGTCGTATTTCTTCAGCTCGCCGACAATCGCCTTGGCTTCGGCCACCGGGTCGACGCTCTCGTCGAACAGGGCAAGATCGACCACATGCAGCAGCACGCGCGTGCGTTGCAGATGCCGCAGGAACTGATGCCCCAGACCGGCGCCTTCCGCTGCGCCCTCGATCAGACCAGGAATGTCGGCCACCACGAACGATTTCGACGGGCCCGTCCGGACCACGCCCAGGTTCGGGTGCAGCGTCGTGAACGGGTAGTCGGCAATCTTCGGGCGCGCGTTGGAAATCGCGGTGATCAGCGTCGACTTGCCGGCATTGGGCATGCCGAGCAGGCCCACGTCGGCCAACACTTTCAACTCCAGGCGCAGGTTGCGGCGCTCACCGGCCTTGCCGTCGGTCTTCTGGCGCGGTGCGCGGTTGGTGCTCGACTTGAAGTGGATGTTGCCCCAGCCGCCCTCGCCGCCCTGTGCCAGGCACAGGCGCTGCCCGTCGACGGTCAAGTCGGCGATCAGCTCTTCCGTGTCGGCATCGTAGATGGCCGTGCCCACAGGCATGCGCAGCGTGATGTCGTCGCCTGCAGCGCCGTAGCAGTCGGCACCCCGGCCGTTTTCGCCGTTTCGCGCCAGATGCTTCTTGGCAAAGCGGTAGTCGATCAGGGTGTTGATGTTGCGGTCAGCCACGGCCCACACGCTGCCGCCCCGCCCGCCATCGCCGCCGTCGGGTCCGCCGAACGGGACGAATTTCTCGCGGCGCATCGAGGCGCTGCCGTTGCCGCCGTCACCAGCGATCACTTCAATCCGGGCTTCGTCGATGAACTTCATGGAGGTCTCCGCCCGTGCGGCGTGCGCACGGCAGGTAAAGGAAATCGGCGCCACTCGCGCCATTGCTAACAGAACGCGCCTGGAAACACGCGCCAAGAGCAGCGTACCGCCCAGGATCAGGGTCGCGTTTTGTTAGCAGCCAGAAACGAAAAAGCCCCGCACGGGTGCGGGGCCTTTCTACTACAAGGCTGAATCAGGCCGCCGGAACAACGTCGACGAACTGCTTCTTGCCTTCGCCGCGGGTGGCGAACTTCACGTGGCCGTCGACCAGCGCGAAGAGGGTGTGGTCCTTGCCCATGCCCACGTTCACACCAGCGTGCGTGCGGGTGCCGCGTTGGCGAACGATGATGCCGCCAGCGTTGATGGCTTGGCCGCCGTACACCTTCACGCCCAGGCGCTTCGACTCGGAATCGCGGCCGTTCCGTGTGGAACCGCCGCCTTTTTCTGTGCCATGACTGAACTCCTATCCGGTTACGTAGACGACGCAGCCTTAGGCCACGATCGAGTCGATACGCAACTCGGTGTAATTTTGACGATGCCCTTGGCGCTTTTGATAGTGCTTACGACGGCGCATCTTGAAGATGTGCACTTTGTCGTGACGACCGTGGGAGATGACGGTGGCTTTGACGGCAGCCCCGCTCACCAGCGGCGCACCAACCTTGAGTTGGTCGCCGGCGCCCACTGCGAGCACCTGGTCAAGCGTGATTTCTGCGCCAACGTCCGCCGGTATCTGTTCTACTTTCAGTTTTTCGCCAGCAGCAACCTTGTATTGCTTACCGCCGGTTTTTACGACCGCGTACATTGTCGGACCTCGATAAAAGAACTAAAACGTGACTCTTGTGCCACTCACCGCCTGCATGCGCAGACAACGGACACAGAGAACTCGCAACTATACAAGAAAACTCAAGCAAATCAAAGACTAATCGCGCGACCGGGGTGCGGCGCCCGCGCAACGGGCCGTCCCGCCATGCGCGTTCCAGCCTGTCGGCGGGCAAACCCGTGCTTGCTCTATAATCTCGCGGCTTTTTGCGCAGCAACGATTGCGCGCAAGTCGATCATCAGCCACACGTTTCTGTCGGAACTCGCCTTGACCCAGACCTCCGCCTCCGTCCTGCTCGCCCCTGTCGCTGAAGACATGCGCGCCGTCGATGCCGTGATCCGCCGCCGCCTGGGCTCGGAGGTGGTGCTGATCAACCAGATCGGCGAATACATCATCAGCGCCGGCGGCGGCGACTGCGCCCCGTGATTCTGCTGCTGGTGGCGAATGCGCTCGGTTACAAGGGCGAGCATCAGCACGAACTGGCCGCCGTGGTCGAGTTCATCCACACCGCCACGCTCCTGCACGACGACGTGGTCGACGAATCCGACCTGCGCCGCGGCCGCAAGACCGCCAACGCGGTATTTGGCAACGCCGCGAGCGTGCTGGTGGGCGACTTTCTGTATTCGCGCGCCTTCCAGATGATGGTGCAGGCCGACAGCATGCGCATCATGCAAATTCTGGCCGACGCGACCAACATCATCTCCGAAGGCGAAGTTCTGCAGCTGCTGAACATGCACGATCCGGACGTGACGGAAGAGCGCTACCTGCAGGTCATCCGCTACAAGACCGCCAAGCTATTCGAAGCCGCCGCGCAGATCGGCGCGGTGCTCTCGGGCGCAGACGCCGCGACCGAAGAAGCCGCGGCTGAATACGGCCGCCGCATCGGCACCGCGTTCCAGATCGTCGACGACCTGCTCGACTACACGTCCACCGCCGACCAGATGGGCAAGAACGCTGGCGACGACCTGCGCGAAGGCAAGCCGACGCTGCCGCTCATCCATCTGCTATCGAACGGCACGGAAGAACAGCGTGCGCTGGTGCGCCAGGCCATCGAGCAAGGTGGCACGGAACATTTCGACGCCATCTTCGCGGCCATCCAGGCTTCCGGCGCGCTGGAGTACACGCGCCAGGCCGCCGAGCGCGAAGCCGCTGCCGCCGAAGCAGCAGCAAACGCATTACCCCCTTCCCTTTTCCGTCAGACGCTGATAGACTTGTGTGCTTTCTCGCTGCAACGTCAGTCCTGACACGCACGAGATCTGCGAAGAAGCATCGGGGTGTAGCTTAGCCTGGTAGAGCGCTACGTTCGGGACGTAGAGGCCGGAGGTTCGAATCCTCTCACCCCGACCAGAAATTCCCTTGTCGATCAAGGACAGCAAGCCCAGCAAATTGCTGGGCTTTTTTGTTTCTGAACGACCATCTGAGGGGAACGTACGTTAGCGGCATGCGCAACGGCTGCCCACATCGGCGCGACAAACCCCTCTGTTATAGTGGGCACTTCGCCGCCCCTCCTCTCCTGCCTTGGACTCTTGGCCGCTCTGGGCACAAATCGGCGCCGTCGTGCTGCTGTTGTGCTGCTCCGCCTTCTTCTCGATTTCCGAAACCGCGATGATGGCGCTCAACCGCCATCGCCTGCGGCATCTTGCCAAGTCCAATGTATCGGGCGCGCGCAATACACAGCAGTTGCTCGGTCAGACTGACAAGCTGCTCTCGCTCATCCTGATCGGCAACAACCTGATCAACACCGCCGTGCCGGTGCTGATCACCACCCTGGCAATCCACTACTTCGGCAACAACGGAACGACGCTGTCGATCGCCACGGCCATCGTCGCGTTTCTGATCATCGTGTTCGCCGAGATCGCCCCGAAGATCGTGGGCGCGACCTACCCCGAACGCGTTGCGTTTCCCGCCAGCTTCATCATCAAGCCGCTGATGCAGGTTTCGACGCCGCTGGTCGCGGTGGTCAACGCGTTCGCCATGGGGGTGCTGCGGCTGGTGCGCATCAATACGCGCAAGGCGCCGGAACAACGCATGTCGACCGAGGAACTGCGCACGCTGGTCTTGGAATCAGGCAATTTCATCCCGCACAAGCACCGCAGCATCCTGCTCAACCTGTTCGATCTGGACGCCATCACCGTTGACGACGTGATGACGCCGCGCGCGCGGGTGGAGTCGCTCGACCTGTCGCGCCCGATCGAAGAGGTCATCCAGCAGCTCGAAACCTGCTATCACAACAAGCTGCCCGTGTTCGAGCAGGACAGCGATCAGGTGATCGGCATCCTGCACGTGCGCAAGGCGCTGTCGCTGCTCGGGCACACCGAACTTACGCACGACGATTTCCGCGGCCTGCTCGCCGAGCCGTATTTCGTGCCGAGCGGTACGCCCGTCTTCCGGCAACTACAGTACTTTCAGGAGAACCGCCGCCGCCTTGGCCTGATCGTCAATGAATACGGCGACATGCTCGGGCTGGTGACGCTCGAAGACATCATCGAAGAGATGATCGGCGAATTCACCACCACGCTGCCCAACGCCGGCAAGCTGGCCTGGGACAAGGAAGGCACTTATCTTGCGGATGCGGGAATGTCGTTGCGCGACGTGAACCGGCGCTTGGGGCTGAGCCTGCCGACCGACGGCCCGAAGACCCTCAACGGACTGGTACTCGAAGTGCTGGAAGAGATTCCGGAGGCGACGGTTAGCGTGAAGATTGCGAACTGCGTGATGGACATCGTCCAGATGGACAGCCAGTCGATCCGCACGGTACGGCTGCATCGGCCGCCGCAGTCAAAGCGCAGTTGACGCCACACCCGAGGCCAAACGCTTCAGTTCGGGCGGTTTTCTGCCGATGTGGCACAAATGCAAGCTGCGCTTTGATGTGCGCTTTACAAATGCAGGGGCGGTCGGCAAACTGCCCCGGTTCCGGGCACCACCCCCACGAATGGGTGGGGTACCGGCTGCAGAACCTATAACAATCGCCTTGGGGGGCGAGCGCGCGCTTGAGGCAGTGGGGCCCGGCGCACGCTGAAATGGTCAGCTTCAGCCTGACGGACTGGACTCATGACACTCGGACTCGCTCTTGCGCAGAGCCGGCGGATCGCACCGACGCTACTGACTCAGCTCGAACAGAGCGCGCGTGAAAAACGCACGCAACTGATCGACGAACTGGTAGGCAGCGGAATCATGAGTGCGCATGACCTCGCCGTGTTCGTGGCCGGCAAATACCAGATGCCGCTGCTGGATCTCGCCCAGTACAAGCTCGACACCGTGCCGGCCGTGCTGTCGGCCAACAAGCACTTCGCCCAGTTGCGGCTGTTGCCGCTAGGCCGCCGCGAAAACCGCCTCATCCTCGCCACATCCGACCCGAGCGACCCGAAGCCGATCGAAGAGCTGCGTCAGAAGATGAACGTGGCCATCGAAACGGTGATCGTCGAGCACGACAAGCTGGTCCGCCAACTCAGCCTCGCCAACGAGGCCCCGGCCGAGATCAAGTCGCTCTTCCCCAAGCAGGAAGCCACGCAGATCGAGTACGACCCGGGCGCCGCTGCCGCCACGCGTCGCACAACCACCGATGGCATCGACGATGCCCCCGTGGTGCGCTTCCTGCAGAAGCTCTTTACCGAGGCCCTGTTGCGCGGCGCGTCGGACTTGCATTTCGAGCCGTTTGAAACGTTTTACCGCGTGCGTTTCCGCATCGACGGCATCCTCGCGCAGGTGGCGCAGCCGCCGCTGGATATCCGCGACAAGATTGCCACCCGGATCAAGGTGCTCTCGCGCCTGGACATCTCGGAAAAGCGCGTGCCGCAAGACGGCCGCATGAAGCTGCTGATCACTGTCCCGAAAGACCGCAAGGACAAGGACAACAAAGAGACGATCGAACGCGCCATCGACTTCCGCGTGTCGACGCTGCCAACGCTGTTCGGCGAGAAGATCGTGATCCGGATTCTGGAGTCGTCCACCGAGCGGCTCGATATCGACCAGCTCGGCTACGAGCCCGAGCAAAAGCAGTTGCTGCTCGACGTGATCAAGCGGCCGTACGGAATGGTGCTGGTGACCGGCCCGACGGGCTCAGGCAAAACGGTGTCGCTGTACACCTTCCTGAACCGGCTGAACCAGGGCGACATCAATATCTCCACAGCCGAAGACCCGGCGGAAATCCAGTTGCCGGGCATCAACCAAGTCAACGTGAACGACAAGGCGGGGCTGACCTTTGCAGCGGCGCTGAAGTCGTTCCTGCGGCAGGATCCGGACATCATCATGGTGGGCGAAATCCGGGATCTGGAAACGGCTGATATCTCGATCAAGGCCGCGCAGACCGGTCACCTGGTGTTCTCCACGCTGCACACCAACGACGCGCCGACGACGCTGACTCGCCTGATGAACATGGGCGTGGCGCCGTTCAACATCGCATCGTCGGTGCTCCTGATCACGGCGCAACGCCTAGCGCGACGGCTGTGCAAGGAATGCAAGAAGCCCGGTCCGCTGCCCAAGGAAACGCTGCTCGACGCGGGCTTCACCGAGGCCGACCTCGACGGCTCGTGGCAGCCGTATCACCCGGTCGGTTGCGAGGTCTGCAACGGCAGTGGCTACAAGGCGAGTCGGTATCTACCAGGTCATGCCCATCACCGAGGCGATCCAGGAAATCATTCTCACGCACGGCACGGCGCTGCAGATCGCCGAGCAGGCGCGCAAGGAAGGCGTGCTGTCGCTGCGCGAATCGGGCTTGCGGAAAGTAAAGCAGGGGCTGACTTCCCTTGAGGAAGTGCTGGCCACAACGAACCAATAACCTTCTCGATCAATCGTTCCCATACCGGGGTAGGAACCAACCATGGCCACACGAGCACCTGCCGCAAACCGCGCGGCCGCCGCGCCGGCACGAAAGACCGCCAAGACAAAGGCGCCCACGCAGTACATCTTCGAGTGGGAAGGCAAAGATCGCGGCAAGATCTTCAAGGGCGAGATGCGCGCCGAGAGCATCACCGAGGTGAATGCCGTCTTGCGCAAGCAGGGCCTGTCGATCACCAAGTCAAAGCGTCGCCGCGCGGCCCGGGGCAAAAAGATCACGCCGAAGGACGTGGCGTACTTCACCCGCCAGCTCTCGACCATGCTGAAGGCCGGCGTGCCGCTGCTGCAGTCGGTCGACATCATCGCGAAGGGCCATGCCAACCCGAACTTTACGCAGCTGCTGACGGAAATCCGTGTCGATATCGAGTCGGGCAGCAGCATGGCGCAAGCCTTCCGCCGTCATCCGCAGTACTTCGACACGCTCTACTGCAACCTGATCGACGCGGGTGAACAGGGCGGTATTCTCGATGCCCTGCTCGAGCGCCTGTCGCTGTACATGGAAAAGTCGATTGCGCTGAAGGCGCAGATCAAGTCCGCGATGATCTACCCGATCTCGGTGCTGACGGTGGCCTTCCTGGTGACGGTAGTGCTGATGATTTTCGTGGTGCCGGCGTTCAAGGGCGTGTTCTCGAGCTTCGGAGCCACGCTGCCGGCCCCAACGCTGGTGGTGATGAGCATCTCCGACTTCTTCGTGCAATGGTGGTACATCATCGTTTTTGTACCCATCATCGGCATCGTGCTGTTCACGCGGGCGTTCAAACGCTCGGAAAACGTGCAGCGCTCCACGCACCGCTGGATTCTGCGTATGCCGATCTTCGGCAGCATCATCCGCAAAGCCACCATCGCGCGCTGGACACGTACGCTGGCCACCATGTTCGCCGCCGGCACACCGCTCGTGGAATCGATGGAATCGGTGGCTGGAGCAGCCGGCAACTGGGTCTATCACGACGCAACGATCGAAATTCAACAGGCCGTGCGCATTGGTACGAGCCTGACCAACGCCATGCAGGCTACGCACGTGTTCGACAACATGGTGCTGCAGATGACACAGATCGGTGAGGAATCCGGTGCGCTCGACAGCATGCTGCTCAAGGTTGCAGAATTTTACGAGCGCGAGGTGGACGATGCGGTGGCCAACATCTCGGCGCTGATCGAACCGATCATCATCGTGATCCTTGGCGTGTTGATCGGCGGCATGGTGGTGGCAATGTACCTGCCGATCTTCAAGCTGGGTCAGGTGGTCTGATGCCGGAGATGTTCGTCATTCCCACGCTGGCGCAACTGCCAGCGTGGTTTTTAATTGCGACCGGCGGGTTGGTGGGCTTGCTGGTCGGCAGTTTCCTGAACGTGGTGATCCACCGCCTGCCGCGCATGATCGAGCGGGAGGAGGCCAACTACATCGCCGAGCTGCGCGAAGAGCCGCTGCCTCACCCTGACGCATACAACCTGGTCGTGCCGCGCTCGGCGTGCCCATCGTGCGGTCATCAGATCAAGGCGATCGAGAATATTCCCGTGTTGAGCTGGCTGGCGCTACGCGGCCGCTGCAGCGCCTGCAAAACACCGATCTCCTGGCGCTATCCCGCAGTGGAGCTGGTCACGGGTGTGCTGACCGCAGCTTGCCTCTGGCACTTCGGCCCGACGTGGGTCGCGGTGGCGTCGGCGGTGCTGCTGTGGTTCCTGATCGCCGGCACGATGATCGACGCAGACACGCAGCTGTTGCCCGACGCCGTCACCCAGCCGCTGCTCTGGCTCGGCCTGGGCGTGAATCTGTTCGGCATGTTCGCGCGCCTGCACGACGCGGTGATTGGCGCGATGGCAGGCTACCTGTTCCTGTGGTCGATCTACTGGACCTACAAGCTGCTGCGCGGCCGCGAAGGCATGGGCTACGGCGACTTCAAGCTGATGGCCGCACTGGGCGCGTGGTTCGGTTGGCAAGCGCTGCCGCTGCTGGTGCTGCTGTCGTCGGTCGTGGGACTGGTGTTTGGGCTGGTGCGCATTGCGCGCGGCGCGACGAGCGAATCGCCGTTCTCGTTCGGACCGTTCATTGCCGGGGCCGGCGTGATCGCACTGCTGGCCGGCCCGCAGTTGCTCATGCTGGCAGGCCTCGGCCCCTGCTTGCGCCATAAGGGCACGATCAGCATGCGCGTGATCGGCCTGACCGGCGGCATCGGCAGCGGCAAGAGCTACGTGGCGGATCGCCTTGCGGAGCGCGGTGCCGCCATCGTTGACACCGACGCCATCGCCCACGAGATCACTGCACCGGGCGGCGCCGCCATCCCGAAGCTGGTCGAAACATTCGGCGCCGGCATCCTACGCCCGGACGGTGCCATGGACCGCGATGCCATGCGCGCCCTCGCCTTCTCGGATGCCACGGCCAAATCGCGACTGGAGCAGATCACGCATCCGCTCATCCGCGAGATTGCGCTGTCGCGTGGGGCCGCGCGCAGGCATCGGACGCGCATCCGTACCTGGTCTACGTCGTCCCCCTGTTGGTGGAATCCTCGCCGGCCATCAGAGCTGGCGCAGCTTGGTCGACCGCATTCTGGTGGTCGACTGCCCGGTCGAGACGCAGATTGCCCGTGTGATGGCCCGTAACGGTCTGCCGCGCGCGCAGGTGGAAGCCATCATCGCGCGTCAGGCTTCACGCGAAGCGCGCTTGGCAGCAGCCGACGACGTGATCGACAACGGCGGTACGCTGGCCGACCTCCAGCCGCAGATCGACCGTCTGGACCTAACCTACCGGTCGAACTGAAACAGCTTGAAAGCCGTCGTCACATCCCTTTGCATTGTGATGAGCGAGGGTCTCGCATAGAATGCGGGCAGATCGAGGCCAAATGGGCTTCGGGGCCGCATATGCAGCGGGCCAGCACACCGGGCACCCAAGTTTTGATCCTGTACGAATATCCCTTCAACGAACGCATTCGGACGCTGCTGCGCCTCGAAGACCTGTTCGAGCGGCTGGATTTCTTTCTCGTGCAGGAACACCCACTGCAGCACCATGTGGCCTTGACCACGCTGTTCGAAGTGGTCGACGTGGCCGGGCGTGCCGACCTCAAATCCGATCTGCTGAAAGAACTTGATCGCCAGCGCCAGACGCTCACCGCGCTGCGCGCCAATCCGCAGATCGACCAGGACGCGCTCGACGCCGTCATCAGCGAGCTGGAAACCGCCTCCGGCAATCTCACTGCCACACATGGCAAGGCCGGCCAGCTCATTGCCGACAACGAGTGGCTGACGAGCATCCGCAGCCGCGCCATCATCCCCGGTGGTACGTGAATTCGATCTGCCGGCGTATTTTGCATGGCAGCATCATCCGGCCGAGCGCCGCCGCGCCGACATCATCAAATGGGCTCAACCGCTGGTGCCGCTGCGCGACGCCACGATGATCGTGCTGCGCCTGCTGCGCGAGTCAGGCCAGAGTGGCAAGGTGATTGCTAACGCTGGGAGCTATCAGCAGATGCTGTCGGGCCGCGTGTACCAGCTGATGCAGGTGCGCCTGGATGAGTCGGCGCTGGGGTTCATTCCCGAGATCAGCGCCAACAAATACATGCTCTGGGTGCGCTTTACCCAGCAGGATGGCGACCTGCGCCCCAAGCCGGTCGATGCGGATATCCCGTTCCAGCTGAAGCTCTGTAATTTCTGAGCCGCACCATGAATGTGAAGACCGTCAAATGCCCCAGCTGCGGCAAGCCCGTGCCTTGGGTGCCTGAGAGCCGCTACCGCCCCTTCTGCTCCGAGCGCTGCAAGCAGATCGACCTGGGCGCCTGGGCCGCCGAGCAGTACACCATCCCCGTGGTCGAAGAAGACGACCTGCCCGAAGCACCCGGCAACGATACAAGCGGCAGGCTCAACTAGCCGCCGCTTCCTCGCGCATCCATTCGAAGACGGGCAACGTTGCCGGCAGTACAGGATCGACGCTGATCGGCAGCGTCTGCCAGGCGAAATCCTGGCCTCCAGCGCGCGCAAGGTCCCGTCCCATGCCGTCACCTTGCAGAAATGCAGGCGCACATACGCGTGAGGGTAGTCGTGCTCGATGGTGTGCCAGGGCACGCAGGTGCGCAGCGTAACGTCCAGTTCTTCCTTGAGTTCACGCGTCAGCGCAGCCTCCACGGATTCACCCGCTTCCAGCTTGCCGCCCGGAAATTTGTGCCAGCCGGCCATGTTTCTTACCTTCGCGGGCGAATTGCCATGAACCGCGTTCCAGCGCCCAAACCAGCGCATCGCCACGTGCTGCGGCGATGTCTTCGTCGCTGCAGCCGAAATGCTTGAGCCAATGGCCGACGATGGTCAGATATTCGTCCTGCTTGGGCGGGTAGAACGATAACCACAGCCCGAACGACAGCGAGCTCGCCCGGATGGATTTCGCCGTCCGAGGTGTGCTGATAGGTCTCGTTGTCCTTCATGTATTCCGGCAGCAGATGGCGCCGGTTGGACGTTGCGTAGATCAGCACGTTGTTCGATTGCGCGGCGACCGAGCCGTCCAGCGCAGACTTCAGCGCCTTGTAGCCGGATTCGCCGTCTTCAAACGAAAGGTCATCGCAGAAGATCGCGAAGCGCTCCGGGCGCGTCGAGAGCTGCTCGACGATATCGCCCAGGTCGGCCAGATCGTCCTTGTCGACTTCGACCAGACGCAGGCCTTCCTTCACGAACTCGTTCAGGCACGCCTTGATGAGCGACGACTTGCCGGTGCCCCGCGCGCCCGTCAGCAGCACGTTGTTGGCCGGCAACTTGCGCACGAACTGGCGCGTGTTGGCGACGATCGCGTCTTTCTGGCGCTCGATGTTGTGCAGATCGCTCAGATGGATCGGCGGCAACTGCCGGATCGGTGCGAGATAGCCGATGTTGCCGAACAGGCTCTGGCGCTTGCGCCAGCGGAAGGCGACGGCCTCGTTCCAGTCGGCGTCGGTCAGTTCAGGCGGCAGCCATTGCTCCAGCCGCCCGAGAAAGCGGTCGAGCCGTGCGGAAAGGTCAGACGACATGGCGGCAACCTCCGGATTACGAACGGTAATCCGCGTTGATCGACACGTAGTCGTGCGAGAAGTCGCACGTCCACACGGTGGCGGTGGCGTCGCCGCGGCCGAGCGCGATGCGCACGGTGATCTCCGCCTGCTTCATCACGCGCTGGCCGTCTTCTTCGCGGTATTCGGGGTTGCGGCCACCGTCACGTGCGACCCAGACGTCGTCAAGCCACAGGTTGACGCCGTTCACATCGAGATCCGTCACGCCGGCGTAGCCGACGGCCGCCAGGATGCGCCCCAGGTTGGGGTCCGATGCGTAGAACGCGGTCTTGACCAGCGGCGAATGCGCGACGGCATAGGCGATCAGCCGGCACTCCTCAACGTTGCGGCCGCCCTCCACCTGGATGGCCATGAACTTCGTCGCGCCCTCGCCGTCGCGCACGATCTTCTGCGCAAGCTCTTGTGCGAGGCCCGTCAGCGCATCGCGCAGCGCGTAGTCGGGGTGCGATTCGGAATCGAGGCGCGGCGTGCCAGCCCGGCCCGTCGCGATGACGACGAACGAGTCGTTGGTGGAGGTATCGCCATCGACCGTCACGCTGTTGAACGAATGGTCGGCGGCGTGGCGTACCAGACCTTGAAGCACGGCTTCATCCACATTGGCATCGGTGGCGATGAAGCCGAGCATCGTCGCCATGTTGGGGCGGATCATGCCTGCGCCCTTGCTGATGCCCGACATGCGCACCGTCTTGCCCGACAGCGTGCACGTGGCCGACGCTGCCTTGGGTACGGTGTCGGTGGTCATGATGGCCTCGGCGGCGGCCAGCCAGTTGTCCGGCTTGGCGTTCGCCTCAGCAGCAGGCAGTCCGGCGATGATGCGGTCGACCGGCAGCGGCTCCAAAATCACGCCCGTGGAGAACGGCAGCACCTGCTCCGCCGACACGCCCAGCAGCTTGGCAACGGCATCACAGGTCTGGCGCGCATGCGCAAGGCCAGGCGCGCCGGTGCCGGCATTCGCATTGCCCGTGTTGACGATGATCGCGCGTGCGCCCTTGCCGCTCGCCAGATGCTCGCGGCACACCTGCACGGGTGCTGCGCAGAAGCGGTTCTGCGTGAACACACCGGCCACCGTCGAGCCCTCGGCGATACGAACGAGCAGCACATCCTTGCGATTGGCCTTGCGTACACCGGCCTCGGCCCAGCCGAGTTCCACGCCGTCGATCGGCAACAGTGAGTCAGCGGCGGGCGCGACGAGATTCACAGCCATGGAGCACACCTTTCAAAATGAGGATGCCCGCATTGCGGGCATCATGAATCAACAGAAACAGGTTCTAGGCAGCGTCAGACGAGTTTGCCGTGGCACTGCTTGTATTTCTTGCCCGAACCGCATGGGCATGGGTCATTGCGGCCAACCTTCGGCACTTCGCCCGCCAGCGCGGCAGCAGCGGCAGATGCTGCCGAACGCGGTGCTGCCATGGCCGGCGTTGCACCGTGGATCTCCGCATCGCCGGCAGCCACTTCGGCCAGTTCGCTGAACTCGTCGTGCTTGTACTGCACGTTGCTCAGCGCGGAAAGATCTTCTTCGATCTGCTCGGAAGCCTGCTCCAGCTCTTCCTGAGACTGGATGCGCACCGTGAAGACAATGCGCGTGACCTCGTTGCGGATGGTGTCGAGCAGGCGGCCGAACAGTTCAAACGACTCGCGCTTGTATTCCTGCTTCGGATCTTTCTGCGCATAGCCGCGCAAGTGGATGCCCTGGCGCAGCATATCGAGCGCTGCCAAGTGCTCGCGCCAATGCGTGTCGAGGCTTTGCAGCATCACCGAACGCTCGAAGCCGGCGAAGGACTCGCGGCCAACCTGCGCCACCTTGCCTTCGTACACCGCTTCGGCTGCATCCAGCACCATCTTGAGCAGGTCTTCGTCTTCGATCGACTGCGCAGCTTCCAGCGTCTTGACCAGCGGCTGATCGACGCCCCAGTCCTCACGCAGCGTCTTCTCCAGCCCGGCGACATCCCACTGCTCTTCCATGGTCTCGGCCGGCACGTAGGTGCGGAACAGCTCGGTGAACACGGATTCACGCAGGTTCTTGACCAAGTCGCCCACATCCTGCGCTTCGAGAATCTCGTTACGCAGCTTGTAGAGTTCCTTGCGCTGGTCGTTGGAGACGTCGTCGTATTGCAGCAGTTGCTTGCGGATGTCGAAGTTGCGGCCTTCGACCTTGCGCTGCGCCGATTCGATCGAGCGCGTGACGATGCCGGCTTCGATCGGTTCGCCTTCGGGCATCTTCAGGCGATCCATGATCGCGCGCACGCGGTCGCCCGCGAAGATGCGCAGCAGCTGATCGTCCAGCGACAGATAGAAGCGCGACGAACCCGGGTCGCCCTGACGGCCGGCACGGCCACGCAGCTGGTTGTCGATCCGGCGCGACTCGTGGCGCTCGGTGCCGATGATGTGCAGACCGCCCGCAGCCTTCACCTGCTCGTGCAGCGATTGCCATTCGTCCTGCAACTGCTTCACGCGCGCGGCCTTTTCTTCGTCGGAGAGCGACTCGTCGGCCATCACGAAGCTGGACTGTTTCTCCACATTGCCGCCCAGCACGATGTCGGTACCACGGCCCGCCATGTTGGTGGCGATGGTGATCATCTTCGGGCGACCGGCCTGCGCGATGATCTCGGCTTCACGCTCGTGCTGCTTGGCGTTGAGCACTTGGTGCGGCAGCTTCGCCTGGTTCAGCAGGTTCGACAGCAGTTCAGAGTTTTCGATGGACGTCGTGCCCACCAGCACCGGCTGGCCGCGCTCGTAGCAATCGCGAATGTCGCGAATGACGGCGTCGTAGCGCTCCTTCGAGGTCTTGTAGATCTGATCCTGCAAGTCCTTACGCTGCGGCGTGCGGTTCGTCGGGATCACCACGGTTTCCAGGCCGTAGATCTCCTGGAATTCATACGCTTCCGTGTCCGCCGTACCGGTCATGCCCGACAGCTTGTTGTACATGCGGAAGTAGTTCTGGAACGTGATGGTCGCCAGCGTCTGGTTTTCCTGCTGGATCTGCACGCCTTCCTTGGCTTCCACGGCCTGGTGCAGACCGTCGGACCACCGGCGGCCCGACATCAGGCGGCCGGTGAATTCATCGACGATTACCACTTCACCGTTCTGCACCACGTAGTGCTGATCACGGAAGAACAGGCTGTGCGCACGCAGGGCGGCGTACAGGTGGTGCATCAGCGTGATGTTCTGCGGCGCGTAGAGCGATTCGCCCTCGCCGATCAATCCGGCTTGCAGCAGGATCTGCTCAGCCTTCTCGTGACCCGATTCGGTCAGGTAGACCTGGTGCGATTTTTCGTCGACGTAGTAGTCGCCCGGCTTCTCGACGCCCGTGCCATCCGACTTCTCTTCGCCGATCTGGCGCGTGAGTTGCGCCGGGATGCTGTTCATGCGGCGGTACAGGTCGGTGTGGTCTTCCGCCTGGCCAGAGATGATCAGCGGAGTACGCGCTTCATCGATCAGGATCGAGTCCACCTCGTCGACGATCGCGTAGTTCAGCGGACGCTGCACGCGCTGGCCGGCGTCGTACACCATGTTGTCGCGCAGGTAGTCGAAGCCGAACTCGTTGTTGGTGCCGTAGGTGATGTCCGACGCGTAGGCGGCCTGCTTCTGGTCGTGATCCATGGTGGTCAGGTTGACCCCCACCGACAGGCCCAGCCAGTTGTACAGGCGACCCATCCACTCGGCGTCGCGCTGCGCCAGATAATCGTTGACCGTCACGACGTGCACGCCCTGGCCAGAGATGGCGTTCAGGTACACGGCGAGCGTCGCAGTCAGCGTCTTCCCTTCACCCGTGCGCATTTCGGCGATCTTGCCGTCGTGCA